>CAKTUT010000024.1 GCA_934621665.1 uncultured Oscillospiraceae bacterium
CCTCGGTTAAAAGCGCAAAGTGATTCTTAATCGACTGTCGCGGCGTAAGATTCCTGCATTCCTTGCCGCCCAACATGATTTTACCGCTCTTGCGCGTAGCTACGCCAAACATCGTCTCCAGCGTCTCCGTACGGCCGCTTCCGTCAAGACCCGCAAGACCAACAATCTCACCGCGCCGCGCCGTAAACGACACATCGCGCAGATTGTTGTACTGGCCGGTCAGATGCTGCACCTCAAGGAACGTCTCGCCGGGCTTGTTCGTCTTGGGCGGGAACTGGTTGCCAAGCTCGCGCCCGACCATCAGACGAATGATGTCATTCATCTCAAGCTCGGCTGCGGGTCTGGTTGCGACGTGCTGACCGTCGCGCATAACGGTAATTTCATCGGAGATGCGCTTGATCTCCGCCATTTTATGCGAAATATAGATGATACCCATGCCGCGATCACGAAGCATGTTGATAATCTTGAACAGATGCTCAACCTCTTCCTCGGTCAGCGACGACGTCGGCTCATCGAATACAATAACTTTGGAGTGATAGGAGACAGCCTTGGCGATTTCCACCATCTGTCTCTGGGATACCGGCATCGTGCTCATGACGCGCTTGGGGTCAACGTCGATGCCGAGTTCTTCAAAAATTGCCTTGGTGTCGCGGAGCATTTTCCGTTCATCGACGACAAAGCCCGCAACCTTGGGGTAGCGGCCAAGCCACAGGTTATCCATAACCGTGCGCTTGAGCGCCTGATTGAGTTCCTGGTGCACCATGGCGACGCCGTTGTTCAGCGCCTCCTTGCTGCTGGAAAAATTGACCTCGCGGCCCTCCAGATAAATATGGCCGCTGTCCTTGCTGTAAATGCCAAACAGACACTTCATCAGTGTCGATTTTCCGGCGCCGTTTTCACCCATCAGCGCATGAACCGTGCCAGCCTTTACCTCAAGACTGACATGATCAAGCGCACGGACACCCGGGAATGTTTTGGTGATATCCGTCATCCGGAGCAGTACGGTTTGTTCCATCTGATCTCCTCCTGATCTGCCTTATGAAAGAGGGCAGCTGCCGTCAGCAGCAGCTGCCCTCTGAAAGGTTCGGTATGCTTACTTGGTGTAGGCAGCGTAGGCCACGAACAGCTTGTTGGCAATGCCGTCGGCAACACTGTACATCTCAGTGTTGGTCTCAGCGGTAGCTGCAATCGCGTCAGCCATAGCAGTGCCCTCGCCGTTTGCCTTGACAACGGAAGCGATGGCGGCAGCCATGCCCTCGGCGTCCTGCTTGACCGTACCGGTCATCTTGCCGGCAGCGATCAGTTCCTTGGCAGCATCGGTAGCGTCAACACCAAAGACAGGGATGACGGTCACGCCGTCAGCACCGGTGTTGTAGCCGGCAGCTTCCAGAGCGGAGATAGCACCCTCGGCCATGTTATCGTTATTGCAGATAACCAGCTCGATCATGTTGCCGTTGGCCTCGTTGTACTGGGACAGGTTGGTGTTCATGTAGTCCAGAGCAGCCTGTGCGCTCCATGCGCCGCCCAAGTCAACCTGATAGCCGGTGGTGTTGGAAGCGTCGAAGTACTGAAGCTCGGGCTTGCCGGCAGCGGTCAGGACTGCGTTTGCGTCCTCAACGCCGTACTGGGTGCGGTAGATTGCCTCAACGTTTGCCTCGTCGCCCTTGAACAGTGCATAGGTGATAACGCCGTCGCCATTCAGGTCGCACTCATCATAGTGAGCCAGCAGATATTCGCCAACCATCTTGCCCTGCAGGTGGCCAGCTTCAGGAGCATCAGTGCCGATGAAGCAGATGTTTGCGTTTGCGTTCAGGACAGTGCCCTCGTCGCCGTCAGCCTCGATAGCGCGGTTGAAGAAGATAACCGGCGTGCCGTTGGCCATGGAGATGATCTCGTTTGCAACGTCGGGAGAGCCGGACGTTACCATGTTGACAACCAGCAGGTTGTAGCCGTCGGTAACAGCGGTCTGGATCTGCTCATTCTGGGTGGTCTGGTTGTTGTTGCCGTCAAAGTTGTTGTACGTCACGCCAAGGTTCGACAGCTCAGCATCGAGAGCGGTACGAACGCTGGAGATGTAGGTGTCGGCGAACGTGTAGTAGAACACGCCAACCTTCAGCTCGGAAGCAGCCGGGGTGGTCTCGTCGGCCGGGGTCTCCGCAGCGGGCGTATCCGTCGTGGTGTTGTCAGCAGCCGGGGTCTCGGTTTCCGGGGGTTCGGTGGTCTTGCTGGCGCAAGCAACCAGAGCGAAAACCATCGTCAGTGCAAGAAGCAGTGCAATGATCTTTTTCATTGTTTGATTCCTCCAATTTGTTTTTTAAGGTGCACCGGGCGGTGCTCCCTTATATGCTCCTATTCTAGCAGGCAGAGGAATTATCGTATATAGATTTTTCAACGCGCTTTTTCTAGAAATTTTTTTGTGCGTCAAAAAATCAGGATGCATTTTTGTGCATGATGCACAATTCTAATTCCATGTTCTTCCACGTGTCCGCCGTGCAGCGTCTTAATTGAACGAAAACAGCGCTTTTTGACTCTCCATGGTGAACATATTGTCCTTTGTCACGATGCGCGTGGCCGTATCCATCAGCTGCGCGGCATCAAAGCGCTGTCCCTGCAGTGCCTGCCACGCCCGCTCCACGCCGAGATAGCCCATGGCATAGGGATTCTGGACAATCAGCGCCGACACCGCGCCGGTTTGCAGCATTTCGATGCACTTCACGTTCGTGTCAAACGCAATTTCCAGTACCTGTCCCTCAAGCCCCAGTTCCTCCACAGCAAGCGCCGTGCCCACGGCCAGCGGCTCGTTAAAGCCAATCAGAACGTTGATTTCCGGGTGCTCGCTGATCATGCGGATCGCTGCCAGCTTTGCAAGCCGCTGGTCAGTCGGCACGTTGACACAGTAGATTCCCTTTACCCGTCCCGACTCCAAAAGCGTCTCGCGGAAGCCCTGCTCGCGCTCCTGACAGTTCTGCGTCTCCTTATCGCAGTTGACAATTCCAATCACCAGTTCCTCCACGCCCGCCGCCAGCGCCGCCTCGGCGCTGATGCGTCCGGCGGCCACGTTGTCTGTGCCAATGCGCGCGCTCACACCGCTGGAGGCAACGTCGCTGTCGATGACGATAACCTTAATCCCCGCCGCCACCGCCTCGTCGATGGCCGAAGCATTTTTCGTATAGCTGATGGCGGAAAATATAATCGCGTCCGCCTCGTCGGCAATCGCCTGCCGGATGTAGTCGTTCTGAACCTGATAGAGCTCCTCTGTTTCCGGCCCCATGATCGTCAGATCGACGTTATATTCTGATTTTGCCGCGTTTGCGCCGGCAAAGACTGACTTCCAGAACTCGGTCTGGGTTGACTTGGCAATCAGATATACGCGATAGGGCGTACTGGACGACGCGCCGGTCTGCGCGGTGCAGCCGCACAACAGCGCAAGCGCCGCCGCCAGAAAAAGCGCCAGAGCGCGCCGCAGCTTAATGCTTTTCATAGTCCGACTCCTCCCGCACGCACGGCATCCGCACCGTCACGCACGTGCCCTCATCCGGTACGCTCTTGATTGTGATGCCATAGTCCTCGCCAAACCAGATTTTCAGCCGGTCGTTGACGTTCTTGATCCCGATGCCGGCCTTGCTGTCGGCGTCATGGCGGAAAATCGCCGCAATCTGCTCTTCCTCCATACCAACGCCGTTGTCCTCCACAACAAACAAGATGTCCTCCCCTGCCATGCACACACGGATGTCGATCTCGCCCTCGTCCACAAGGCCGTTGATGCCGTGGTAAATTGCGTTTTCGATGATCGGCTGAAGCGTAATCTTGTTGCACAGGTAGTCAAGGCACGCCTCATCCACTTCAAAGTGATACGTAAACTGATCCTGATAGCGTACGCTCTGAATTTGCAGATAGCTCTGCGCGTGCTGCACCTCGCTGCGGATGGGAATCAGCTCATGGCCGCGGCTGATTGAGATGCGGAACAGCCGCGCCAGCGCGTTGACCATTGCAACCGCCTCGGCATTTTTCCCCTGCTCACACATCCATGAGATGGAATCGAGTGTATTATATAGAAAATGCGGATTGATCTGCGCCTGAAGCGCCTTGAGCTCCGTCTTGCGCAGGTTAATCTCCTCCGCGCGGACGGTCGCCATCAGCTCCTGAATTTTTCGCACCATGTGGTCAAACGAATCGGACAGGTTCTGAATCTCGCGCGTGCCGCTGACCGGCACATACGTAAAATCACCGCCCTCCTTTTCAAAGCTGCGCATTGCCTTGACCAGCTCGTTGACCGGGTTGGACAGCATCCGCGACAGCACCAGACTGATGCCAATGCCCGCCGCCAGCACAAAAACAGCCGAGATGAGCGTAATGCGGATAATCTCATGCAGACCGTCGGTAATCGTCTCCTGCACCGAGCTCACGCCAACCAGCCGCCAGCTTCCGCTGTTCATGGTCTGCACACTGTAGATGGTATTGCCCACAATCTGCGTGCCGTCCTGCATCCCGGTCAGCAGCGCCGTATGCTCCTCTTTCAGCGACGAGTAGATCAGCTGCTGCTGCGGATGATAGACCAGATTGCCATCCGCGTCCATCAAAAAACAGTAGCCGCGCTGGCCAATGCCCACGCCGCTGATGTACGTTGCGATGTTTGTGCAGCTGATATCCACCGCCAGCCACGCTGCGCCCTGCGCGTCGCGCACCGGCGCAATCACCGTGACCACCCACGGATAATATTCCTCAAAAATCGACATGACGTGCGGTGCGGAGACATAACCCTTTTCATACTCGTCCATTCTGGCCGGGTCAAAGGAGAGATTCGTCTCAATTTCATCGCGCGCCGTATGGCCAAGACTGTAGCAGCTTTGCAGCGTGCCCACCGCGTTATACGTCGTCACGGCCACAACGTCGGGACGGATTTCCAGAAACGTCTGAATGCGCGCCTCACGCTGCGCCGCCGGGATTTCCAGATATTCCTCCAGCAGATTCAGCGCGTCGTTCACGTCCTCCAGATAGTCCTCCAGCACGCTTCCCAGCTGCGCCACGGTGCGGCGGCTGGTTGTCTCCGCGTTTTTCAGCAGCGCGCCGCGGTATGTCTGGATAAAAATCGCCGCAGCGCAAATCAGGACACTCAGTGCCACCGCCGCCAGCGACAGCACAATCACCGCGTTCATGCTCATGCTTTTTTTCTTCATGACGGCGTACCTCTTCTGCCCGACTCCTGACGAAGCCGTGCCGGCGATACGCCATAGTATTTCTTAAAGCAGTAGCCAAAATAGCTCTGGTCACTGTAGCCGCAGCGGCGCGCCACCTCCAGAATACGGCTGTCGCCGCTGAGAAGCAGATTTTCCGCCACCTGCATCCGTTTGCGGATGAGCAGGTTCATAAACGTGTCGCCCGCGTATTTTTTAATGTTTGCGCCAAGATAGTTGGCGCTCACATGCAGCCGGTCGGCAACCGACTGAAGTGTCAGACTCTCGTCCATGTATTCCTTTTCAATGATCTGCGTTGTTCTGGCGCACAGCACGTCCATATTGTCCCACGCCTCTGACGCGCAAAGGCCGCCATGCCGCGCCGCAATTTGCAGTGCCTGCATCGCGTCAGCATAGGCCGCGTGCGCCTCATGCGGCGAGGGAAACTCCTTGCTGATACCAATGAGCAGCTCCGCCTGCCAGAGCCGGCGCGCTGTCTGGCGCAGCTCGTCTACCGCCGTATACACGCGCGAAAAGCCCGTGCCCGACGACAGCAGCAGCGCCGCCCGCTCGCCAAGGCACACGCCGCAGCAGGCACACGCTTTGGAAAGCGTCTGCTCCGCCGCGCTGAGCAGCGCCTGCGGCGAAACCTCCGCCGCCTGCACCCGCACAACCGCCGCGCGGACGGCGTCTGTCTCGCCGATCTCCACGCCGAGCTCACGCAGCTGTGCAAGGCTGTGCGTCAGATCCTCCGGCTGCCCGCTGTCCAGCAGCATGGCTGCCGCCGCTAACTGGCGGCTTTCATTCGCGCCGCCGCCGCACAGCTCGTCCAGCTTATGCCGGATTTTCGCGTTCAGCTTTTTCAGCTCCTGCGTCAGCTCCTGCATGCTGATCGGCTTGAGCAGATACGCAATCACTTCGTTTTCAATCCCCTGCCGGGCATATTCAAAATCGTCATAGCCGCTTAAAAACGCCACCTGAATCAGCGGCTGCACCGTGCGCACCTGCTGCGCCAGCGCCGTACCGGAGATAAACGGCATCCGGATGTCCGTCAGAAGAAAATCCGGCTGAACCGCCTCCACAAGTTGAAGCGCATCAAGGCCGTTGCTGGCCTTGCCCACCAGCCGGAAGCCGATACTCTCCCAGTCGATGAGCTGGCACACTGCGTTCAAAAGCTCCGGCTCGTCATCGGCAACCACTGCCGTCAGCAGATTGTCGTATTGTTCCATGCGTTTGCTCCTTACCGCTCTGTTTTCTTATTATTATATATGCTTTTCCGCATTTGTTCCAGCTTTTTTTCATCGTCCGGTGCGGTCTGCGGCTGTTTTTTCGTCTTTGTATATTCCGCATCAATATACGCATTTCCCATGGGCGCTTTCAGCCGCCCTCGCGCTTTTTCGCGGCATTTTTGATTTTTCTGTTGCATACTTATTCGCCGCAGGCTATAATGACTTGCATCAGCAACCCAAGGAGGCACGTGAAGCATGAAACGAAACTATGTGGCAAAGCGCTTTCAGTCCGCCGCAAGCGGTTTGACGCTTGATACGGCGGCACTATCAAAGTACAGCGACGTCATCGACCTAAGCATCGGCGACACCGATTTTATCACAGACGAGGCCATTATCGACGCAGCATTCCGCGACGCAAAGCGCGGTCATACGCACTATGGCGACCCGCACGGTGACGGGGAGCTGATTGACGCCGTCTGCACCGCCTGGCAGGAGGACTTCTCCCAGCCGCTCGCGCCAGATCATGTACTCATCACCGCCTCCAGCTGTCTTGGCATGGCGCTGGTCATGATGGCCATTCTGGATCCCGGCGACGAGGTGATTGTCTTTTCGCCATATTTCCCCATGTACCGCAGCCAGATTGAGCTTCCCGGAGGCGTGTGTGTAGACGTTCCGACGTATGCGGAGGAGGGCTATGCCATTGACGAGGCGCGTCTGCGCGCCGCCATTACGCCAAAGACAAAGGCCATCATCTTTAATAACCCAACCAACCCCACCGGTATGGCCTATGGCCGCGAGACGCTGGAGCTTCTTGCGCGCGTGGCGCAGGAGTACGATCTGCTGGTAGCGGCGGATGAAATTTACACAACGTATCTGTTTGAGGGAAGCTATGTCCCGCTGCGCACACTGCCTGACATGGCCGAGCGCACCATTACGCTCAACAGCTTCTCCAAAAACTTCATGATGACCGGCTGGCGCGTGGGTACGGCCATCGCAGAACCGGAGATTCTCGCGGCCATGCACACCATCAACGGCGCGCTGATCTATTCCGCGCCATCCATTTCCCAGCGCGCGGCCATCGCGGCGCTGCATATGCGCAGCGCGGTGCGCGAGGCATACATCTCCGCCTACCGCGACCGTATTTTCTATTCCATTGAGCGCCTGCAAAATATCCCCTACCTGACGCTGACGCCGCCAAAAGGCACGTTCTATCTCTTCCCCGGCGTGGAAAAAACGGGACTCAGCGCGCCGGAATTCTGCAAGGAGCTTCTTTCGCGCGCACACGTTCTTGCCACGCCCGGCGACGCGTTCGGACAGACCGGCAGGAATCACTTCCGCATCGCGTGCACAGTTGACATCGCGCAGCTGAAAGAGGCATATGACCGCATGGAGTCGCTGACGTTTTGAGCTCCTTACAGGAGCAACAAGATTGCCGGTGTGCACCGGCGTGCAATGGAATGCAGTGAGGACGTATTTTGCACACCGGGAAGCCGAATTCATTTTTGCCAGAATAAAAGGGGCTGTCTCACTAAGAGGCAGCCCCTTTTCGGCCTTATTTACTATTGTTTTTCAGCAAATCGTATTTGATCTGCCACAGCTTCGGCGAAAGATCGACATAATAGGTGTGCGGGTTGTCAAAACGCTTGACCTCATCCCACAGCGTATCCACCTGCTGCGCGCAGTAGGCCTGAATTTCCTGAAGCGATGGCAGGTCATAGACCAGCTTGCCGCTCTTGAAAATCGGCACAAGAAGCTCCTTTGCCGTAAAATCATAGACGGTCTTGCGCTTCCACGTTGCCTCAGGGTCAAAAATCTCAAGATCGTGACTGTCATCCACCGTCTCGTCATGGACGCACAGATAGTCGGCAATCGCCTTGCCGGTGTCGTTGCCAAACAGGCGGTAAAGCTTTTTGAAGTGTGGGTTTGTGATCTTGCCCACATTTTCGCTGATTTTGATTTTCGGCGTAATATTGCCGTTCTCGTCCTCCACGGCCGTGAGCTTATACACGCCGCCGAATACCGGCTCGGAGCGCGCGGTAATCAGCCGCTCGCCCACACCGAACATATCAATGCACGCGCCCTGATTGAGCAGATCCTGAATCAGATACTCATCCAGCGAGTTGGAGACCGAAATCTTGCAGCTCTGCCAGCCCGCGTCATTGAGCATTTTGCGCGCCTTTTTCGTCAGATACGTCATATCACCGGAATCAAGGCGGATACCGCATTTGGTCAGGCCGCGGGGCTTGAGCACCTCGTTAAAGACGCGGATGGCGTCGGGCACGCCGCTTTTGAGCGTGTTGTAGGTGTCAACCAACAGTGTTGGATTATCAGGATAGATCTCACAATAGGCCTTGAACGCGTCATACTGCGTGTCAAACATCTGAACCCATGAGTGCGCCATTGTGCCACCGGCGTATACGCCGTAGAGCTGGTCGGAAATGGTGCAGGCCGTACCGGCGCAGCCGCCGATGTAGGCTGCGCGCGCGCCAAGAATCGCGCCGTCGCTGCCCTGCGCGCGACGTGAGCCGAATTCCAGCACCGTACGTCCCTTGGCCGCGCGGACGACGCGGTTTGCCTTGGTGGCAATCAGACTCTGATGGTTGAGCGTAAGCAGCAGGAACGTCTCAATCAACTGCGCCTCAATGGCGGGCGCGCGGACAGTCATGATGGGCTCACGCGGGAAAATCGGCGTGCCCTCAGGCACGGCCCAGATATCGCCGGTAAAGCGGAAATCGCGCAGATATTTCAAAAATTCCTCGCAGAAAATACCGCGTCCGCGCAGATATTCAATGTCCTCCGCGTCAAAGTGGAGATCCTGAATATAGCGCACGGCCTGCTCCAGTCCCGCCGCAATGGCAAAGCCGCCGTTATCGGGAACGGTGCGGAAGAATACATCAAAATAGGTGATGCGGTTCTGATAGCCGCACTTGAGGTAGCCGTTTCCCATGGTGAGCTCATAAAAATCACACAGCATGGTCAGATTCAGCTTCTGGTTCGTTTTCATAAGTCCTCCGGGCGCAGCGCCCAATTTGTAATCGGTAATATTATATCAAATAACCGGCAAATTACAAGCCCAGCTGCGCAAAATCAGCCCTTTGCAGCAAGCGCATGCGCGCGGGCAAATTTACTCTGATGCTCCTCGTGCAGGTGATACTTGTCCGCAAGCGCGTGCGCATATGAGAGCATGGTCTCCTCGCTGCCGCTTTGCAGCTCCAGTTCCAGTTCGCACAATGCCTCAGAGCGCGTCCCGCCGCTCAAATTGCCAATATCGCCGCAGATGGTGCAGCAAGTGCCGTCGGAAAGCGTCATCGGCGCGGTGATGCGCACAAATTTTGCTCCACAGACCGGCACGGGAGATTCCTTTTCCAAAAGCTCGCGCAGCTCGGACGGCGCGCCGAGCGCAATGAGCGCCGGGACGGCGTCCTCCAGATACTCGCCCTCGTATTCCCACTCACCGCGGGCATAGCCCTCGCCGGGTGTTTTCAGCGTGATGATGCTTTTGTCGTTTTCCTTGCGCAGCCGCAGCGCCCACTTGCGCGATGACAGCAGCCCCGACGGCGTGTCATAGTAGACGGTCTGCATCTGAATGTTCTCATAGTGCGCACCAAGCAGGTCGCCCACCATCGGATCGCACAGGATGCAGTCCATCGTCAGCAAATCGCCGACAGCGTATTTGATTTCCAATTCCGTTGCCATGATGGCCTCCGTTTCCGCGGCAGCGCCGCAGGTGACTTTTCTGTATTGTACGTTCTTTTTCCCCGGGAAGCAAGAAGTTTCTTCCGGTGCGTCAATTCCCGACGTATTTTTCCACCGTCCGGTGCTACGATACAGAAAAACCGCACAGCGGGAGGAACGGAGGAGAAAGCCATGATGCAGGCGCGTGAAAGACATACCGCCGGACACAAACTGCGCCGCTATCTTCCGGGCGCGTGGGCGCAGACGCTTTTGCAGGGTGCCGCGGTGTTCGGCGCTTCATTTTTGCTGGCTGGGATGAAAATTCTGGGCAGAAGCGTCCCGGTGGCGCTTGCACCTGTTGCCGCGATGGCATTCGGCTTTCCATCGGTCTGCGCCTATCTGGGCGCGTGCTGCGGATATCTTGCATTCTGGGGGCTGTCGGGCGCGGTGGAGCCTGCAGCGGCGGGTTTTTTGATTTTGGCCGAGACGTGTATCTTTGCGGGGCTTCTGCCGCGCGACCGACGGTGGTTCATGCCGCTGTCGGCAGCGGGAATGTATCTGCTGGTCGGATTTTTGCATCTGCTGGAGCGTCGCTTTCCGGCAGGCGATACAGTATTTTTTATGGCGCGGCTGCTGATGCTGGCGGTAGCATGCGCACAGGCGCAGCTGGCGCTGCAAAAAGAGCGCGCGGCGCTTTTGGTGATGGGCTTTTGCGTGCTATCCGGCTGTGGCTCGGTATCGTTGCTCGGCGTGCCGCTTGGCGTGATCCCTGCGAGCGCGCTGGCAGCGCTGGCCGTGGGCAGCGAGTCGGGAATCATGGTCTGTGCCGCGTGCGGGCTGGCTGTTGACCTTTCCGGCGCAGCCGGTGGGCGCATGACGGCGCTTTTCTGCTTTGCGGCGCTGGTGATGCACCATCTTTCCGTGCGCTCACGCGCGGTGCGCGCGGCGCTGCTGTTTTTGTGCGCGGCGGCTGGCACGCTTGCCTCCGGCGCGGACACACGGAGCCTTGCGGGTGTATTTCTGGGCGTGGTGCTCTCGCTGATTGTGCCGAACCGAGTTCTGCGGCAGCTTGGGCAAAAAGAAGAACAGCAAAGCGCTGAAACGCGTTTTGCCGGAGCGGCGATGGTATCGGACGTACTGCTGCGCCTTGGCCGGACGCTTGGACGCGCGCGGGTACAAAATATCCAGACGCAGTCTGCCGCGATGTTCGACCGCGCGGCAGAGAACGTCTGCCGTGATTGCGGCCGGTGGAGCGTGTGCTGGGAAGCGCGTGCCAGCGATACCTATCTATCGCTTTCACGTTCGGCAGGGCGGATTTTGCGCCGGGGCGAGGCGCGGCGGGAGGATCTGCCGGAGGCGTTTCTGGCGCAGTGCACCAATCTTGAAAATTTCCTGGCAGCGGTCAACGGCGCGCTGGAGGAACAGACCTGCCGGCGGCAGTATCAATGCCGGCTGGCCGAGAGCAGACTGGTGCTGTCATCGCAGCTGTGCGCCGCAGCCCGGCTCTTACAGCGCGCCATGCAGCCCGGCGCGCAGGATGCGCCGGAGCCCGTGTTTTCGGCGGAGCTTGGCGTCTATGGCTGCGGCGCGGACGGCGCGGAGGTGAGCGGCGACTGTACAAACGGCTTTTCCTGCGGTGAATGGTACTATGCGCTTTTGTGCGACGGCATGGGTACGGGCGAGGACGCCGCGCGCGAGAGCAAAATGGCCGCCGGACTGCTGCACGATCTGATCTGCGCGGGCTTAGAGGCACAGGAGGCGCTGGAAATGCTGAACGGCGTGTATATCCTGCGCGGCGATGGCGCGTTTTCCACCATTGACCTTGCGCAGGTGAGTTTGGTCAGCGGCGAGGGGTATCTGATGAAATGGGGCGCTGCGCCGTCGTATCTGCGGCGCGCGCAGCGCGTGATGCGGCTGGGCTCGGCAACACTCCCGCCGGGACTTGGCGTGCACGAGAACACGGGTGCGGAATGCATCCCTATCAATCTGCGCGGCGGCGAAACGCTGGTTCTGGCCAGCGATGGAACAGACAGCGCACAGCTGGAGCGGCGGCTTGGCAGCTATGACGGCCGCAGCCCGCAGGAGCTGGCGCGGATTCTGGTTGGAGAGGGCGACAGCGATGCGGATGACCGCACGGCGGCGGTTCTGCGCCTGCGGCGCGCATCGCCGCGCCGAGTGCACCGCAGGGGTAACGATACTGTTCGCACGCACAGCCAAGCGCTGTAATAGCAGACGCCTCAAATCGCTCTTGTGTTATAAAATGTGCCTTATAACACAGGTGAATCGACTGCCACGAAAAACATAACGCACCTACGCATTCGCCGGAAGATTTCCCGACGAAAGCGCAGGTGCGTTTTGCTTTGCGATCAATGCTGTTTTTTTCAATTTCCTATTTTCTTTTTGCAAAGACTATGGTATAATACAACACAAATCAACATCATGCCGCATGTGCGGCAAGTACCGCAGAGAGGATCACCTATGGAAAAACTGCACTACTTGGAAACCGGTTCAACCAACCCGGCCTATAATCTCGCCTTTGAGGAATATGTCCTGACGCACCGCATGGACGGCGACTATCTGATCCTATGGCAGAACGACAACACCGTTGTCGTCGGTCAGAACCAGAACGCCGCGGCGGAAATCAACCGTGCGTTTGTCGATGAGCACCATGTACACGTTGTCCGACGCACCACCGGCGGCGGCGCGGTCTATCACGACATGGGAAATCTCAACTATTCGTTTATTACCGACGAGGGCGACGACGCGCTGAAGCTTGAGCGCTTTACCGCGCCGGTTGTGGACGCGCTCTCCTCGCTCGGAATGCAGGCCGAGGCCTCCGGCCGGAACGATATTCTCGTGGAGGGACGCAAGGTATCGGGCACGGCGCAGCGCATCTACAAAAAGCGCATTTTGCACCACGGCACGCTGCTGTTCGACTCCAACCCCGATATGGTAGCAGGCGCGTTGAACGTCGATCCAGAAAAATACCAGTCCAAGGGCAGAAAATCCGTCCGCAGCCGCATCGGCAATATCCGCTCGTTCCTGAAAGAAGACATGACGCTGCCCGAGTTCTGGCAGCATTTGAAAGTTTCCATCGGCAAGACCGACGTAACGCCTGAGCAGCTGACCGAGGCGGAGCTGGCCGAGGTCAAAAAGCTGAAAGAGGCAAAATATGACACGTGGGAATGGACATATGGCCGCTCACCGCACTACAATTACAGTGCAAAACGCCGCTGGCCGGGCGGCAATCTCGAAGCGTATGCCGAGGTAGACGACGGCGTGGTCACAGAACTCCGCTTCTACGGCGACTTTATGGCCGCCAGCAGCATGGACGAGGTGACGGCGGCACTGACCGGCTGTCAGTTCCGCCCCGAGGTGTTCGCCGAAAAACTGGACGCGTTCGACCTGCCGAAATACTTTGGCGCAGTTACAAAGGAAGAAATCTTGCAGACCGTATTTGACACGCAGGCATAAAGCGCATCAAAGAATCCCGTATTCCTTGTGAAATACGGGATTCTTATCTATTCAGCAGCATTTCCGGCGAAAAAGAAATGACCTCCGGCGTTTCATCTGCTACAGAGGCAATCGACACAGCATGGCCGCAAAGCTCCAGCGTTTGCAGATGCAGCGTCAGATCCGCCGCGCGCACCGTGTCTGCCAGAACATCAATCGCAGATGGTGCAAGACGCAGGCCAAGGCCGACTGCTTTCATCACGGCCTCCTTTCGCGTCCAGAGCACAGAAAAGCGCGCGTCTGGTGTCTCGCGAAGCCATTGCGCTTCCTCTTGTGTCAAAAGCCGCTCCAAATGCACCGCATCAGCCGTTCGATTAAGTCTCTCCGCGTCCGCGCCAACCGGCACGTTGCTGACGACAAGGACGGCAAGGCTGCCGCCATGTGACAGGCTGAATTCCGGTCCGTCCGGAAGCGACGGCTTTCCGTATACGCCGCGGCAAATCCGCGCGGCCGCGTCCGCGCCCAGTGCAGTGCGCAGCAGAAGCCCCGCGCCGATGATGCCAAGGCGCGTTTTCTCATGCCGGCACGCTTTCACGCGCGCGCAGCGTGCGTCTGGAAGCAGCGCAAGCGCCTGCTGCGTATAGGATGTAAGCGCGCATATATTCGTCTCATAAAGCCGCAGCATTGTCTCACCTCGTTTTCCACATCGTAACAGAACGCACGTAAAAATACAAGTCGAACCATGCGCAGGTTGGCATTTGGAAGATTGCGCCAGCCACGCAAAAAACGGCAAAAAACGGTTGCATTTTCCCCTCGCGGATGATAGAATACGATTGTTCTGGATAGAGGCATTGGCGGCTTACCGACGGTGCATTCCGTACTGCTGCGTAAAAGACGGTCAAAACAGCAAAAAAGTAAATATGCAGGATTCGTACATCGGTAGTACATCGGCTTCCCAAGCAAAAGTTGTGTTCGCAAGAAAATACTTTGTTTTCAGCGGTTTCAAGGTTTTGGAAAACGATTTTTCCGAAATTGTCACGCTAAATGTCACTC
>CAKTUT010000025.1 GCA_934621665.1 uncultured Oscillospiraceae bacterium
CGACGAGCGTGCGATCTTTCGGCAGCGTCTCATACCACTCGTCATACAGCGCCTTGAGCTCATACACATACATCAGATCCAAATCGTCCTCATACGCCCGGCCGCGGCCGCGCATATGCTCAATAATCGTCCCGACAGAGCAGTTGAGATAGATATACTTGTCAATCGGCGGCATCAGCGACACGATCCCCTCACCCAGCCGCAGAAGCGTCTGATACTCGTCCTCGGTCAGGTCGCCCTGATCGCGGCGATAGCGCGCAATGACCAGATTCTCTGCAAAGCTGCGGTCAAAAAAGAACAGCTCCACTGTGTCGTCTTTCCACTTCGGGTCGGCAAAATACAGCGACAGGAATGACACCTGCGCATGGAATGTCCAACGCTTGGTATCGGCATAGTAGTCGGTGATGTAGGGATTATCTTGCGGGCGCTCCTCATGAAAGGCCGCGCGGCTGCCGAAATAGCCGGTCAAACGCGAAAGCATTGTCGTCTTTCCCGAGCCGACCGTTCCGCAAATTGCAATATACTTCATATCTGTCCTCCCGGCCTCACAGAAATACCCGCCTCCGGCGGAAGCGAGCCTGATTATTCTACACGAAACTGCCGCCGGAAGCAACCCTTATTTCCCGCCCTCATTTTAGCACTCACGCATATGGAGTGCTAAAATTCACAAACCGTTCACACAAGAATGCAGAATTGTTCACAACCCGGGCTTATCATGATAATTGTTAAAAGAACAGCGAAGCAATCCGCTGAGATCAGAATTTTGGAGGTTATGACTTATGTTGGTACCTTATATGCGTAAAAATAATTCCGTTTCTAACTATAATCCATTCCGCAGCTTTGATGATTTTGAGCGTGCTTTCTGGAACGACAATTCTCTGGAAGCATTCCACACCGATATCGTGGACAACGGTTCGGAGTTCGTGCTGGAGGCCGACCTGCCCGGCTTTAAGAAAGAGGACATTCACGTTGATCTGACCGGCGATCAGCTGACCATCAGCGCCGAGCGTCATTCCAGCTATGAGGACAAGGATAAGAAGAACCATTACGTCCGCTGCGAGCGCTCGTATGGCTCGTTCAGCCGCAGCTTTGACACCACCGGCATCAATACCGACGGGATCAAGGGCACATATGAAAACGGCGTTTTGAAGCTGACACTTCCGAAACGCGTAGAGACGCAGCCCGAAAGCCGCCGTCTGAATCTGGAATAATTCTACATGCGAAATCATCTTGCGGCCGCTCCATTCGGAGCGGCCGCTTTTTTGTGCACAAAGCGCATCGCCATCAATGGTACGCACACTTGCCAGCAATACCATTCAGGCCCTGACTTCGCCCCTTGCGCTCCGTCCCGCTGCACAAAAAAAGCCTCGCTCCGGTATTCGGAGCGAGGCTTCGTCCATTTTTTATTGCAGCGCCTGATCCATCAGGATCACATCCACGGCGTAATACTGTCCGCCGCGGTAGATGGTCAGCGTGACGGTATCACCGGCAGAGAAGTCGTTCTTCACGGTGTTCATCTCATCCACGCTTGTAACCTGCGTGTCGTTGATGGCCGTGATGATATCCCCCTCCTGAATGCCCTTTGCAGCGGCATCGCTCTTAGGGTTGACATACGTCAGATAGATGCCGTTCGGCAGACGATAGTAGGCGCGGAACGCCGTGGGCAGCGTCTCACCCGTGATGCCGATGGCCGGACGACCAGCCACATAGCCGTTCGCAATCAACTCGTCGATAATTGGCTTTGCCGACGAGATTGGGATGGCAAAGCCCAGTCCCTCCACGGCAGCGCCGTTATAATACGAACTCATCTTGATCGTGTTGATGCCGATGACCTGACCGTAACAGTTAATCAGCGGGCCGCCGGAGTTGCCGTTATTGAGCGCTGCATTCGTCTGAATCAGCGTCATCTTGCGGTCATTGACAGTAAGGTCACGGTTAATGGCCGAGATAATACCATCTGTCATTGTGCCGCGCAGCTGAACGCCCAGCGGGTCGCCGATGGCGACCACCAGATCGCCCACCCGCAGCGAATCCGAATCGCCGAATTCTGCTGCCGTCAGATCGTCTGCATCCACTTTCAGCACAGCAAGGTCGCTTGCCTCGTCGCTGCCGATCAGCGTAGCGGAATAGATCTGATCACCGGAAGTCATCACGCTGATGCTCAGCGCGCCGCTGATGACGTGGTGGTTCGTGATGATATAGCCGTCGGACGACATGATGATGCCCGTGCCGGTGGCTGTGCCGTTTGACAGCGTGCTCGAGATGGACACAACGCTCGGGATCATCTTTTCATAGATTGCCTGTAGACTCAACGCGTCGTCTGCCTCGGACTGATAATTCTCCGCGCCCTTGTGTCCCTCTGAAAGCTCCAGATGCGTCTCGCTCTTCGGCTGCTCGCTGTTCGTCTGCTGCGTGGGTGTTTCCGCCTGCGTGGGTGCTTCCGGCTGCATAGTTTCCTGCGATGCGGCTCCCGGCTGCGTATCGGTATCGGACGATGCCGCAACGGAGACGTTATTGGGCTGGCTTTCACTCGGCGCAACACTGCGCACCGTGCGCATGATGCCATGGCCCGCGCCCACCAGCACCAGTACCACCACCAGCGCAATCAGCCATCCGCCGCTGTGGCGGCGCTTTGGCGCGCCCATAGGCGTACAGCGGCGGTAGTCCTCATACTGCCACGGCTCGTGATACGTATACTCATTGTCCTCATGGAAGCCGCCGGAACGGTCCTTTTCCTCATAGCTCATAAAGACACCTTCTTACTTTCATTCAGATTCTATTTGGGATGATACCCCTTTTTCTGCGCGGAATGTTGAACGATCTGTAAATCCTGCGTTGGAAGTTATTTCCGCTCCATAATCCTTTTTCTTACCGGACAACCGGCAGCGTAAAGGTAAACGTGGTCACACCGTCCTGACTTTCGGCGTGGATGTCCTCGCCGTGCGCGCCAACAATCGTCTTGGCGATATAAAGGCCGAGTCCCCAGCCCTCGCGGTCGGCTGAGCGGCTCTTGTCCGCCTTGTGGAAGCGGTCAAACAGCAGTGGCAGCTCCTCGGGCGAGATGGTCGGGCCGGTATTGCGCACCATGACATAGGCCTTACTTCCCTCGGTCGTCAGGCCGAGCGTCAAAAGCCCATGCTCAGGGCAGAACTTGATGGCGTTGTCCACCAGATTATAGATGACCTGTGTGATCGAGTCGCGCTCGGCGCGCGTCCATACCGTCTTTTCCGGCAGATCAACGCTGACCTGCAAATTCTTTGCATTGATTTTCTGCTCAAATGCAATCAGCACGTCGCTCATCGCCTCGCCCACGTCAAAGCGCGTCTTGCGCGACTCGTCTACGCCCTGCGCCTGAAGCTTGGAGATGTCCAGCATATTGCGCACCAGGCGTGAAAGCCGGCGTACCTCGCTGGAGACAATCTGCATATAGTGCCGCTGCTTGTCGGGCGGAATTGTACCGTCGAGCATGCCGTCCACATAGCCGCCGATGGTCGTCATGGGCGTTTTCAGCTCATGCGACACGTTCGCAATAAACTCCTGACGGCGCTGCTCCGATTTTTCAAGCGAATCGGCCATATAGTTAAACGACTGCGCAAGATCGGCAATCTCCTCCGTGTCGCGCGGAGAAACCTGCACGCGCGTGCTCATATCGCCATGGCCGAAGCGGCGCGCAGCGTCGGCCACGCGGTGAAGCGGCTGCACCTGGCTGCGCGAAAGGAACGTGGTTGCCACCAGCGCAAGGCCTAGTACAACGATGGCGCAGTAGATAAACAGCACCGCGCTGTGCGACATAAAGCCCGTCACCTGCGTCATGGGCGCAGAGACGACCACATAGCCAATCTGCCCGTCCGTTACCGCCGAGACAATCGGCGCGCCGGCGATGAACTTTTTCTCGGTATAAATTCCGGGCAGAACGCCGGTAATAAACGCCTTGCCGTTTGACGCAATATTCGATGCAAAGGATGCGTCCAGCGTCTGTCCCAAATGGTCGCAGCTGAACTGCTCACACGAGCACAGAATCACCGTTCCATCCTCGTCGCAGATAAGCGCCTCGGCGTTGCCGATTTTGGAGATGAGCGAAAGGCTCATCAGAAAGTCCCAATTTTCCTGCAAATCGCCCGCAGTATCATACGCGCTTGCAAAATTTGCGATTGCCGCCGCGTCGCGGCAGAGCGTCTGCTCATTTTCCGCGCGCACCGATCGGCGCATCAGGAACCAGAACGATACGCCCGTAATGAGCATACAGATCAGAAGCAGCACGGCAATCAGCGTAAACTGCCGTCTGAACGTTGTTTTCATGATTACACAACCTCGAATTTATAACCTACACCCCACACGGTTTTCAGCGACCACTTGTCCGACACGCCCTCCAGCTTTTCGCGCAGGCGCTTGACGTGCACATCCACCGTCCGGCTGTCGCCGAAGTAGTCAAAGCCCCACACCTCATCGAGCAGCTGGTTTCGCGTGTACACGCGGTTGGGTGATGACGCAAGGTGGTACAGAAGCTCCATTTCTTTCGGCGGCGTTTCCACGCGCTTGCCGTCTACAATCAGTTCAAACGCGTCAAGGTCAATAATCAGCTTGTCAAAGACCAGACGGCGCTTTTTCTCCTTATTCCCGGACGCATCGCCGCTGCGGCGCAAAACCGCCTCCACACGCGCGAGCATCTCTTTCATCTCAAACGGCTTTGCAATATAATCGTCCGCGCCCTGCTTGAGTCCCGTGACCTTGTCGTCGGTCTCGCCCTTGGCCGTGACCATGATAACCGGCGTCTGGCTTGTCTGGCGGATGGCTTTCAAAACGCCCCAGCCGTCCATGACCGGCAGCATCACGTCCAACAGCACAAGATCTGGGCTGTATTTGCGGAACAGATCCACAGCCTGCCCACCGTCAGGCGCAATATGTGTGGTATAGCCCTCATTTGTCAGATACATCTGCTCAAGATCGGCGATATTCTTGTCGTCCTCTACAATCAGAATCGTCTTTGCCATACGGATTCCTCCCTCAACCGGCTGATTCAGCCATCTTTTCTCAGTTTGCCGCACTGCGGCGTCCATTATTTTTATATTATAATCGGTATCGTGCCGTTTGCGTGAACATTTTGTAAAAACACGGTCTTGTTTGCACAAGGAACGCAGATTTCCGTTTTTTCCGTTTCCCAAATGCAAAATCTGTGATAGAATAGCGGCAGAAGATCGCGTAATGATTTACGACAGGAGATATATCATGGAACTGACACCCCGAATGAACCATGCCGCACTCACTGCCCGCACCGCCGCGGCGGGCAGCATGGTGCTGTTAAAGAACACCGGCAATACGCTCCCGCTCCGCCCCACTGGAGCAGAGCCGCTCCACGCGGCCGTTTTTGGCTGCGGCCAGATCTTTACTGTCTGTGCAAGCGCCCGGATGCAACCGTGGCGCACCGTCAACGTCCTTGACGCGCTGTGTACATCCGACGCCGTCCGTCCCGACGGTCTGCTTGCGCACAAATACCGCGAGTGGTGTCTTGCGCACCCGGCAGGCGAGGAAATGCCGCTGACGCGCCTGAGTATGGAGGAACTGGCGGAAAACAACGAGGCCGCGATCATCGTCATCTCCCGCACCGAAGAGGACTATCGTCCGCAACTGTCACAGCTTGAGCAAGACATGATCAAAACCGTCTCGGGTGCATTTTCGCGCACGGTTCTGGTGCTCAATACGCCGGGCTATCTGGAGCTTGGCGAGAACGCACAGCTGCCCGGCGCAATTTTGTTTATGGGCATTGCCGGTCAGGAGGGCGGCGGCGCGCTGACCGATATTCTCACGGCCAAGGTCATGCCCTCCGGCCGTCTGGCGCACAGCTGGCCGGTCTCGCTTTCCGACTTTGACGAGGCGGCCTGCATCTATGACAGCTTTGTCGGCTACCGCTGGTTTGACTCGTTTGGCACAGACGTGCGCTATCCCTTTGGCTATGGCCTTGGCTATGGCAAATCGGAGCTTACGTCGGTGGCCGTTGGCCTTGACGGCTGCGATGTGGTGGTCTCGGTCGAAGTGTCCAACACCGGCAGCACCTGGCCAGTGCAGGAGGTTGTGCAGGTCTATTTCTCCAATCCCGCAAGTGCAAATGGCGGCTGCGTATACCAGCTGGACTGCTATCAAAAGACGCGCCCGCTTGACCCGGGCGAGAGCCAGCATGTCACGCTGCGCTTTCCCATTACGGAGATGGCCGTTTTTTCGCAGAGCGCGTCGGCTTTCGTGCTGGAAGAGGGCTATTATGACATCCGCGTGGGCACGAACAGCCGCGCAACGTATATTGCCGGTTCAATCCGCCTGACGCGCAGCGCGGTGGTACAGGCGCTTGCACCTATGCAGATGGCAGACGCAGCCGACCGCACGCGCACCGGCGCGGGCTTTACCTATCCGGAGGA
Source organism: uncultured Oscillospiraceae bacterium (assembly GCA_934621665.1). Classification (GTDB taxonomy): domain Bacteria; phylum Bacillota; class Clostridia; order Oscillospirales; family Oscillospiraceae; genus CAG-170. Next base: position 6,408 of record CAKTUT010000025.1, read on the forward strand.
GGCCGAGGAGCTTGCCGCGGCGCACCGCCGTGCCATCCGCTTCTCCGACCGCAATCTGCCGCGCCGGAGCGTAAAAAAGGGCCGCAAATTTACCGGCTGCCGTGCCGACGGCAAAGAGCACACGTTCAGCGATGTGCTGCGCGGCTGGTGCTCGCCGTTCCAGCTGATCGCATCCATGGATGACCACAGTCTGCGCACGCTGGTGTATGACTTTGGCACGCAGCCGTCCGCCATCCCCGGTGCGCTTGGCGCGTCGGCCGCGCTTGAACGCTATGAAATCCCGGCCATGAACATTGCGGACGGTGCTGAGGGACTGCATCTTCTGCGCGAGGTGCGCGACGACGAGACAGACAAGGTTGTCCGCCGTCAGTACTGCACTGCATTCCCGGCAGCAAGTCTGCTTGCCTGCTCGTTTGACCCGGATCTTATCCGCGCCGTTGGCACGGCAATCGGCAGGGAGATGCGTGAATACGGTGTTGACCTGTGGCTCACACCGGGCTGCAACCTGCTGCGCACACCGCGCCAGCACGCGTTTGCAAGCAGCTGGTCAGAAGATCCTGTTGCCTCCGGCCTTTGCGCCATGGCTCTGGCCAGCGGCGTGCGCGCCTATGGCGCGCCGGTGCTGCGCAGCTGCGCTAATATGCCCGTCACGCTGTCGCAGGCAGCATATCGAAGCGTCTACGCGCTGCCGTTCGAAATTGCCTGTGGCGCATATCCCGCCGCGCTTATCCCGGCGCAGCCGGTCAACGGTGAGGCTGTGGGCGAGGACAGCGTACTGGTGCGCTCAATGATCCTCGACTGGCACTTTGCCGGAATGTTCCTTGCAGACAATGAGCGCTACGCAGCCGAGCCCGACCGTGTGACGCTGGAAAAATCGGCTCTGCGCATCCTGCGGCTGATGCAGGAGCAGAAAAAACCGCTCCGCTGAGCGGTTGACGCGCCCATCCGAACACAGATTTTTTGCCGCTGGTTTCTGAATTTTCCACAGAAACCGGCGGCGTATTTTACTTCGCTTTGTAAAAAGCGCGAAAAAAACAATTTTTTCAAAAAATCACTTGACAGATCGCAGAAAACGCGCCTATAATGAGCGCAATTAAATAACAGTCAAACAAAGATATAGAGGCGCGGAAACAATCAGTATCTCCCAGCAGGCTCTCAAAAGCCGACGATGGGGAGCGAAAGGTGCTTCCGCCGAAATGATCACGCGATTGAGCGCGGGATTGTTGGGCGTCTGGAGAACATCCATTCGACTGTCGCAATTTGATTGCGGAGTGCTATCATCGGTTTCGGAAATTCCCCCTTTTCGGGCAGCCATTTCAACGGTCGAAGCACTTTGCTTTGACCGTTATTTTTTCGGCATGCGGCTGCACACGATGCGCGCCCTGAGACACACCGCCCCGCCGTCTGCCGCACAAAAAAATACTGCACTCAGGGAAAATTCAGGAGGAAATCATTATGAGAAGAACATTATCTGTTATTTTGGTATGCGTACTGCTGATTATGTCGCTGGCCGGCTGCGGCTCGCGCGAAAAGGTTGATCTGAAGAACGCCAAGTCGCTTGCCGACCTCAAGGGCGCAACGCTCGGCGCACAGACCGGTACGTTCCATCTGACCGCGCTCGATCAGGTGGAGGGCATCACGAAAAAGGACTTTGCCGACTTTACCGACCTGCTCAACGCGCTCAAGTCCGGCGCAATCGACGGCTATGTGGCCGAAGAACCCACAGCGCTTGGGGTCTGCGGCAAGGACGATACGCTGACGTATCTGCCGCTTCAAAACAATTCCACCGGCTTTACCGCTACCGACGAGGAAACCGGCATTGCCATCGCTTTCAAGACCGGCTCTGATATGGTTGCGCCCGTCAATGAAATCCTGTCCGGCATTTCGCAGGAAACCCGTCAGGCACTGATGGCACAGATCGTGGCCATGAGCGCCGACCCCGACAAGATCGGCGAGGTGTCCGTTTTGAGCTATGACGACAGCGACACGTCGAACGGCACGCTGAAGATCGCCATGGAATGCGCCTATGCGCCGTTTAACTGGACGCAGACGACCGATGCAAACGGCGCTGTCCCCATTCAGGGTCAGAACGGCATGTACGCCAACGGCTATGACGTGCAGGTTGCAAAGTATGTTGCCGCATCACTCGGCATGGCGCTTGAGGTTTACGCCTATGAGTGGGATTCGCTGATTCCTGCCGTCCAGTCCGGCGCGGTGGACGCCATTGCCGCCGGTATGAGCCCCACGGCCGAACGTGCCGAGCAGGTCGATTTCACCGACTGCTACTATAACAGCAACCTCGTCGTCATCATTAAAAAGTAAGCTTTTTGTGTATCCCGGCTTTGCCAGGAGCGCCATTTACAGGGCGGATTATCCCGGCAGCGCCGGGATAATCCAAAAACGATTTAGGAGTTCATGATGGAATTTTTATCGGAAGTTGTTGCACTGGTGCGTCAGTACTGGTCCTACCTGCTCACGGGCGTGGGCTACACAATGCTGCTTGCGCTGGTCGGCACGATTGTCGGCTTTCTCATCGGCCTGCTGACGGGCGTAATCCGCACTGCGCCGCAGTCAAAAAACGGCGCGGTACGCGTCTTGCAGAAAATTTTGAACGCGATCATCGCGGTCTATATTGAAATTTTCCGCGGCACGCCGATGATGGTGCAGGCAATGGTGATTTACTGGGGTTATGCATTTCTCAATGACGGCAGCACGCTGCCGCTCATCCCGGCAGGTCTGTTCATCGTCTCAATCAACACCGGCGCGTATATGGCCGAAATTGTCCGCGGCGGCATTTTGTCGGTAGACAAGGGGCAGCTGGAGGCAGCCTATGCCGTCGGCATGACGCACAGCCAGTCGATGTGCAAGGTCATTCTGCCGCAGGTGGTGCGCAACATTCTCCCGTCGGTCAGCAACGAATTTGTCATCAACATCAAGGACACCTCCGTTCTGAACGTCATCGGCGTGACGGAGCTGTATTATATGGCGGGCGTCATCAAGCGCATCAATTTGCAAACGTTCCAGGCCTATACGGTTATCTGCGTACTGTATTTCATTCTGACGTTTACCGTCACACGTCTGCTCCGTCTGGTGGAAAAGAAGCTGGCCGGTTCTGACAACTATACCATCTGCGGCTCGGGCTCTGACTCGCAGGCCGAGATTCACATTCAAAAGGAGGCGTAAGGCATGGCGGAAATTCTGAGACTGGAGCATCTGGAAAAGTCATTCGGCACGCACGCCGTCCTGCGCGATGTGAGCTTCTCGGTCAGCAAGGGCGACGTAATCAGCGTCATCGGCCCATCTGGCTCGGGCAAGAGCACAATGCTGCGCTGCATTAACCTTTTGGAAGAGCCGACCGGCGGCAAAATCATCTTTGAGGGAAATGACATCAGTGGCAAGGCTACAAACCTTTCACAGTACCGCGCGCGCGTGGGCATGGTATTCCAGCAGTTTAACCTGTTCAACAACATGAACGCGCTGGAAAACTGCGTCAGCCCGCAGATGACCGTTCTGCACCGCTCGCGCGCCGAAGCCGAGCGCATTGCACATGGCTATCTTGCCCGTGTTGGCATGGACGCATACTGCAACGCCCGTCCGGCGCAGCTGTCCGGTGGGCAGAAGCAGCGCGTGGCCATTGCGCGGACGCTCTCGATGAGCCCGGACATCATCCTGTTCGACGAGCCGACAAGTGCGCTTGACCCCGAGATGGTGGGCGAGGTTCTGGACGTTATGAAGTCGCTTGCCGCAGAGGGCTTTACCATGCTGGTAGTGACGCACGAGATGGCCTTTGCCCGCGACGTATCCAGCCACGTGATCTTTATGGACGGCGGCTATATTTTGGAAGAGGGCACGCCCGAGGCGCTGTTCGGAAGCCCGAAAGAAGCACGCACAAAGGAGTTTCTTGCCCGCTATTTACAACGATAAAAATGACCGGCAGCTCGGAAAAGCTGCCGGTTTTTCTCTATAGGCGAAAGCGGCGCTGTCCCCTCTTGACAGCGCGTTTGATTATTCTATAATAGATGTACATACAACGATGTCTCTACAACAAATAGCTCATTTCGCGGAGGTCTGCCGATGGACATCACAGAACGGAAAATCACGAAAATTGCGCGAGAGGCGGAAAAGCTGGTTCTTCTGGCGCTGCGCGAGGAGGGTGTCGGCACAGCGGAAATTGATCTGATTCATGCGCTGCGCCACAATCCCGGCTGCACACAGGCGATGCTGGCAGAAATTCTGCACGCGGACAAGGCGGCAATTGCGCGGCGGACAAAAAATCTGGAGGCAAAGGGCTTCCTTGTGCGAAAAGCCAATCCGAACGACCGCCGCAGCCAGCTGCTGTATCCGACCTTGCGGGCGGAAACACTGAAATCGTCCAAGGCCGAAATTGAGGCCGCCTTTTACGAGTATCTGACCACTGCACTGAGCGCGGAGGAAGCAAACACATTTGCAGCGCTGCTTGACAAGGTGTATACCGCGTCAAAAACGGAGAGCCGTGCGGGCTTCCCGCACCTGATTGGGAGATAAACGTACATGAAGCAAGCAGAGAAACAGACGTTCTGTCCCAACAAAATCAGCTCTTATTTCCGTGCGGAATGGCTGACGTTGAGCTTTGTGACAATCTCGGGACTGATTTATAACGTGGGGCTGCTTGCTGCACCGTGGTTTGAGGGCTGGCTTACACAATGCCTTGCCGACATTCTGGGTGGAAGCAGGACTGGCGGTGCAATGGCGGCGCTGGTAGCAGCCTATCTCGGCGTGACGCTTCTTGTACAGGCAGCGCGCTTTCTCAAGCGCTTTTACGTCCGCCGCTTTGCCAACAACATCAACCGCCGGATGAAAGGCGTGCTCTATGCCAATCTTCTGCGCGAAAGCCGTGCGTCTTTGCAGCACGAGGGCGCGGGTGCGCTGATGACAAAGGCCATCTCCGACGTGGACGACTGCGTAGAGGGAATGCGGAAATTCACCACCGAAATTTTTGACACCGGTGTGGCGCTTGTCGGCTACGCGGTGATGCTGCTTGTATACGACTGGCAGCTGGCGCTGCTCAGTCTGATTTTTACACCATTTTCCTATTTTTGTGCCGCGCGGATGAAGAAAACCGTCCAGCGCGCGGGCGCAGCCTATAAAAAAGCCGCAGGCGCGCTGAGCGCAGCCACGCTTGACCGCGTGGAAAACGCCGTGACCTACCGCATCTACGGCTGCGAGGACGCATGGGCGGTGCAGTATGAGGAAAACCTGCGGGCCTATGAAAAAACTGCAGTTCGCTCCAACGTATGGCAGTCTGCATTGCCGCCGCTGTATCTGGCGGTGTCGGGCGCAGGCGTGCTGTTTATCCTGTGGTTCGGCGCGAAAAACGTACTTGGAACAGGCTGGCGCACATGGGATATTGCGGCGTTTACTACATTTCTCTCCTGCTTTACAAAGCTGACGGTAAAGTCCTCCAAAGCTGCGAAGCTGTTTAACGCAGTGCAAAAGGCCGAGGTTTCATGGAAGCGCATCCAGCCGATGATGCGCCCGCCCGAGAACCTGTCGCCACTTGCGATTCCCGCACCCGCGGACGTGACGCTCAAGCAGCTTTCCTTTGCCTATGGTGACGAGACGATTTTCTCCGGGCTATCGCTTACGGCACACCCCGGTGATATCATCGGCGTGACCGGCCCGGTTGCCTGCGGCAAGTCTACATTTGGACGCGTATTTCTCTGTGAAGCGCCGTATGGCGGCTGTGTCCAATTTGGAACGCGGGAGCTTTCCGGCCTTTCCGCAAGGGAAATTGCCGCAACGGTCGGCTATCTCGGCCACGATCCGGAGCTTGCGGCCGACACGGTAGAACATAATGTTCTTTGCGGAAGTAAGCAGGACGCCTTGGTGTACCTGTCGGCAACGGCGCTCAAGGACGAGGTGCTTGCCATGGAAAACGGGCTGGATACTGTAATCGGCAGCAGCGGCGTGCGTCTTTCCGGCGGACAGGCGCAGCGGCTGGCGCTGGCAAGGACGCTGGCACATCCGCGCCCGGTGCTGATTCTGGACGACCCGTTTTCCGCGCTTGACCGTAAAACAGAGGACACGGTATTTGCGCATCTGCGGCGCTATGCAAAAGACAAGGTCGTTTTCCTGATTTCCCACCGGCTGTACCACTTCCCGCAGCTCAGGCAGATTGTTTTCATTGAAAACGGAAAAACAGCCGTCGGCACACACGACGAGCTAATGACGCGCGTTCCGGCCTATCGCCATCTTTATGAAAGCCAGACAGGAGGTGCGCTGCATGAGGCACAACGCTAAATCTGGCGTGTTTGCCGCGGTTCGGACGGCGGCGGTAACGCACCGACTGCTCACCGTGGGGACGATTTTATGCGTGGCCGCATCGGTTGGCGCCTCGCTTGTGCCGCCGCTGCTGCTGGCGCGCGTAGTTGACCGGCTGACTGGAGGACTGTCGCTGTCGTTTGGCGCAGTGCTGGTCTATTTTGGAAGTCTCGCGCTGGAAGGCGTGCTTTCCTCGGCGCAGGAGACGCTCCTGGTGCTGTTCGGGCAGAAAATGACCCACGCTCTGCGCTCGGAAATGTCACAAAAACTCACGCGGCTTCCGGCGGACACGCTTGCAGGGCAGAAACCCGGCGAGGTTGCCGCGCGCTTTTTGGGCGATGTCGATACGGTGGAGGCGCTTTTCACCTCCGGCATCATCAGTATGGTGGCAGACGTTTGCCGGATCGTCTCGATTCTGGTGGTAATCGCGGCCAAAAATATTGGTCTTGCATTTATTTTGCTGTTGGTGCTGCCGCTCTTCGCTGTGTTCACGCGGCACGTGCAGAAGAAGATACTGGCTGCGCAGCTGGATAACCGCCGCGCTGTTGCGGCAGTCTCCGGGCAGGTACCGGAGACGCTTCACAACATCCGCACCATCCGTCTGCTCGGGCTGGAACAATACATGGAGCAGCGCTATGACCGCCGCATCGGTAAAAGCTATGCTGCTTTGGAAAAAACGAATTTTTACGACGCAATCTACTCGCCCGTTGTGCTGCTGCTGGAGGCAGCGGTGGTTGGCATTGTGATGCTGCTCTCGGCCTCGGGCAATGCGGAAATTCTAACGCTGTTTGGAATGTCAGTCGGCACATCGGTTGCCATAATCGACTACATTCGCCGCATTTTTTCACCAATTGAAAGCCTCGGCATGGAAATTCAGACGATTCAGTCGGCCATAGCGGGCGTCAAACGCATTGACGCGTTTCTTGACCAGCCGGAGCGTGAAATTTCTCCGGAACGAAATGAAGCGGCGCGCGGCGACGTCGTTCTTTCCCATGTTACCTTTGGCTATGGAGAAAAGCCGGTGCTGCGCGATTTCTCCATGACTGTCAAGTCGGGCGAGCAGGTCACGCTGATTGGCAGAACGGGCGCAGGCAAGAGCACAGTGTTCCGGCTTTTGCTGGGGCTCTATCCGCCGGAGGCCGGCCGCGTCACCATCGGCGGCGTAGACGTCTCCAAGATCACCGATTGCGAACGTCGGGCAGCGATCTGCTGCGTGGAGCAGCATTTTTCACGCGTGCCGGGGACGGTGCTTGACCAGATTACGCTCGGCGATGCGCGCATTACGCGGGAAATGGCACAGAATGCAGCGCGGCTTGCCGGAATTGACGGTGCAATCTCGGCGCTCCCAGACGGCTACGACACCGTATGCACTGACGGCATTTTTTCGCAGGGAGAGTGGCAGCTTTTGTCTATTGCCCGCGCTGCGGCAGCAGACCCGGCGGTGCTTTTGCTGGACGAGATCACGGCAAATCTCGACGCCGAGACCGAAGCGCACGTTCTGGAAGCGCTGCGCCGCGCGTCAAAGGGGCGCACGGTGCTGTCCATCTCGCACCGCATCTATGAAAATCTCGGCGGCAGGACAATCGAAATTACGCCGCAATCATAATCAGAGCCGCAGTTCAGATTGAACTGCGGCTCATGAGCTTGTCAAAAAAGTATTTTTGACAAGCTCTCAAACGCGATCCGCTTCGCTGGGTTCTCGTCGCAACAAACTGC
>CAKTUT010000026.1 GCA_934621665.1 uncultured Oscillospiraceae bacterium
CGTAAAGTGTTTTGCCCGACGTACACGCCGCCGTGCAAAACGATTTTACATTTTTTCAGCGCGCACATTTGTGTGCGCTGATTTATTTTCGTTCTTGACAAGTATTCTTGTCAGTGCTATGATGTGTTTGACAAAGATAGTTGTCATTTTGACAAAGTATCTTGTCAATCATACAGGAGGTGATCTTATGCCGCTGCACAACCGGCTCAAGGAGTTCCGCGCCGCAAGAAACATCAATCAAAGCGAAATGGGTCAGCTTGTCCACGTTTCGCGCCAGACCATCAGCATGATTGAGCGCAGCGACTACTCGCCATCCGTCACGCTGGCGCTGAAAATTGCCAAGGTTTTCGGTGTCCCGGTGGAAGAAATTTTTTCCTACGAGGAGGAAGATAAATCATGAAAGAAACCACATCCGCAAAAGCCGAAAACCGGAAAGCACTCCCGCTTTTCCTGATTATCATCGTCTGTTCGTTTGCCGTCGGCATCCTGTTTGGCATTTTGTCCGTCAACTCTGAGGACGCAGCCTGGCAGGACACGCTGCGCGCCGCGCTGCAAAGCTTCTTCGCCCATTGCAGCAGCTACATTCTGCTGCTCGCAGCCGTGTTTATCATCACCGTTGGCTGTGTCTCCAGCTCCCGCGCAAAAAAGCGCATTGCCACCCTTGGTGACAGCGAAACCGAATTTCAGGCGGTTGACCGCCTGCTGACCCGTGCGCTTAACGCCATCTCACTTGCCACCATTGTGTCGTTTTTCTTCTTAGGCGGCCTGCTGTGCTATTTTATGGACGCACCGTTCCACACATTCCTGATCGGCATAGTCTCGTTTCTCGTTATTTTGGCCGCGCAGATTGTAATGACGCAGAAGCTGGTCGATCTTGCCAAGCAGCTCTACCCTGAAAAGCACGGAAGCGTCTACGATATGCGCTTCCAAAAGAAATGGCTTGACAGCTGCGATGAGGCAGAAAAGGCCATCATCGGCGCAGCCGCGCTCAGCGGCTACCGTGCAGCGACAAGCGCGTGTCTTGTAATGTGGCTTCTCATGATGCTCAGCCATATGTTCTTTGAAACAGGACTGCTCCCCATTTTCGTTGCTACGGTTATCTGGCTTGTGGCGTTTATCGCCTACGCCCGCAAGGCAAAGAAGCTTGACATCGCCGGATTGAGCTAAATTTGCATAATATTATGCGCCGCACGGCAATGCCGTGCGGCGCATCTTGTCTTATTTGCTTTCCAATTTGACGCTCTCGCCATCGCCGGAGGCTGTAATCTCGGAAATCGGCTTTTCAAAGCTCTCTATAATCTTCTCCGCAATCGGATCTTCCAGCTCACGCTGAATCGTCCGGCGCAAATTGCGCGCGCCGTAGGTAACGGAGTACGACTTCTTTACCAGCGCGTCAATCAGGCTTTCGTCCCATGTAAACCGGATTCCGCGTGCGTCCAGCGCCTGCTGAAGCTCACGCAGCATAATGGCCGCAATGCCGCGGAAGTTCTCCTCCGTCAGCTTGTTGAAGCAAACAACCTCATCCACACGGTTGATAAACTCCGGCCGCAGAAACTCGCCAAGCGCCTTGACAGCCTTTTCACGGCTCTGCTCCGATACCGTCCGTCCAAATCCGACCGAGCCGTCGCGGCGGTCAGAACCGGCGTTGGAGGTCATGATGATGATTGTATTTTCAAAATTAACCACGCGTCCCTGCGCATCGGTAATCCGTCCGTCATCCAGAATTTGCAGCAGGATGTTGACAACATCCGGGTGGGCCTTTTCCAGCTCGTCGAACAAAATCACAGAATACGGCTTACGGCGGATTTTCTCAGTCAGCTGTCCCGCCTCATCATAGCCCACATAGCCGGGAGGCGAGCCGATGATCTTGGAAACGCTGTGCTTTTCCATGTACTCGGACATATCCAGCCGGATGAGCGACTCCACCGACTCAAAAAGCTCGTTCGCCAGAACCTTGACCAGCTCCGTCTTGCCAACGCCCGTAGAGCCGACAAAGATGAACGACACCGGACGCTTTTTCGGGCTAATGCCCACACGGCTGCGGCGGATCGCGCGCGCCACTGCGGACACAGCCTCATTCTGACCCACGATATGTTCTTTCAGCCGATCCTCCAGCGTGCAAAGCTGCGCATACTCCTGCGCCTGAATTTTGCTTGCCGGAATCTTCGTCCAGAGCTCAATAATCCGCGCCAGATTTTCCATCGTCAGCGCAGGCTTAGGCAGCGCCTCCAGCTCCGCGATGCGCGTATCCAGCTGCATGTTGCGGCTGCGCAGCGCAGCCATGCGCTCATAGTCCTCCTGCGTTTTCTCTGTGTTCTCAGTGAGCATATTGAGCTCCAGATCAATGTCTGCGTGCTCCTTTCGAAGCGCCATCAGTTCACCGAGCTCTTTATTGCGCAGGTTCACATCCGAGCACGCCTCGTCGATCAGGTCAATCGCCTTGTCCGGCAGGAAGCGGTCGGTGATATAGCGCTCGGACAGAATAACCGCCTGCCGTGCGATCTCCGGCGAAATCACCACGCCGTGGAACGTCTCATAGTAGTGCGAAATGCCGCGCAGAATCGCAACCGCCTCTTCAATTGTCGGTTCGGCCACCGTAACGGGCTGGAACCGGCGCTCCAGTGCGGAGTCCTTTTCAATGTGCTTACGATATTCATTGAATGTCGTCGCACCGATCACCTGAATCTCGCCGCGCGAAAGTGCGGGCTTGAGGATATTGGCCGCATTCATCGAACCCTCGGCGTCGCCCGCGCCAACCAGATTGTGCACCTCGTCGATCACAAGGATGATATTGCCAAGCTTTTTGACTTCTTCGATCAGGCCTTTCATCCGGCTTTCAAACTGGCCACGGAACTGCGTACCCGCTACCAGCGCCGTCAGATCCATCAGATAGACCTCTTTGCCGCGCAGCTTATACGGCACGTCACCCGCCGCGATGCGGATGGCAAGCCCCTCGGCAATCGCCGTTTTGCCGACGCCCGGCTCGCCGATCAGACAGGGATTGTTCTTCTGTCGGCGGTTGAGAATCTGAATCACGCGCTCCAGCTCAACCTCCCGGCCGACAATGCGGTCAAGCTTGCCGTCACGCGCCTTTTGCGTCAGATTCTGACAATAGGTATCCAGGAACTTGTGCTTTTTGCTGCCCTTACCGGCAGCTTTCTCGCCGCGCGCGGATTTTTCATTTTTTGTCTCCTGCGGCTCTGCCGGCAGGTTTTCGGCATTCTGCGCGTTGCCAAAGAGCTTATTGAGGAACGGGAACGTCGCCGTCTGGCTGTCGTTTTCCTCGTCGTCATCGCCGTCGGCATCCGCATCCGGGTTATCCTGCCCGGCCAGCATGCCGCCGAGGCTTCCCATCATGTCGGACATTTCGCCGCTGAGATTTTCAAGGTCATCCTCGGTAATGCCCATGCGCTGCATCAAATCGTCAACCGGCTTAATGCCAAGCTCCTTGGCGCATTTGAGACAAAGACCCTCGTTAATGGTATTGCCGTTTTCAATTTTCGTGATAAAAATCACCGCAAGATTTTTCTTGCATCTGGAACATAAGGTTGGTTTCATCTGGGTATCTCCTTATATTGCTGTATCGCAGCACAATTATAGCATGCCGCGCTTTCAAAGTCATACGCCAATTTCCGGCGTGCAGCACAGGTTTTGTCAGGGCTTGTAAACTTCGCCTTTGCCGTCGGACAGGACAATAGCAGAGCCGTCGGTTTTCTGCACCACCGCCGTGGCGGAGCTTGTATTTTCTTTTTGCGATGTCTGCGCAAGCGTGTCAGTATAGAGCGTCAGCTTACTTGCCGTCAGCACGGAGACGTACTTTCCTGCCGCCGACAGATCCATCAGTTCCTCCGCAACAGCCACCGTGCCAAGCACAATACCGTCAGGGCCAACCGTAACAATCGTTGAGCGGTTTCCTGCCCTATACATATTCAGACTCAACGTCAGAAATCCGTCGCCGCCAAAATCAAAGTCTTTCAGATACGCGCCGCCGTACTCATATTTTCCCGCCAGCGTTCCATCCATCCGAAGCCACATCACGCTGCTTTCACCCACAGCGCACAGCAGATCATCCGACCAGAAGTGCAGATCGTAAATCAGCTCGCTGCCAAGTGAAAACGAGCGGTATATCTCCTCAGAGTCCGTTTTGAAGATTTGCATCCGGCTTTCATAGATGCCATCCGACTGACCAAGTGACACCGCAGCCAGAAAGCTTCCGTCCGACGAAATTGCACACACCGGCAGATACTGGCTGGACGAGAGCCAGCGATAGGTCATCGTGCCATTCGGGTTATAGACATAGAGTACGCTCTTATAGCCTGTCTCCTGCGTGGCATAGCAGACCCAGTCACCGCTGGAAATATTGGCATCCAGTATCGGTTTTGACGAAGAAATGTCAAGTCTTGTTCCCTTGGTGCGGTGAACCGTGCGCAGCGTATAGCCGCCCGCGTCATAGGCGAGCAGCTGGTTTGTGCCGACAGCGACAACCGGCGTATTTAATGTCTGCTGGACAAGCGTAGTCTGTTCGCCCGACGCATCATAAACACTCAGTCCTGTCACCGAGGCCACGGCAAGCCCGCCGTTAAACGCACAATAGCGGTTGGAGCTGTGCGCATCGAAAGTAAACGTGCCGTCGCCCGAGCTACTTCCCGCGTCCATCTGGTGAAGCCACCGGCGCACCGCACTTAGATTGAGGCTGTCGCGGAACACATAGAGCGCCACGCCAGCAACCACCACGGCAATCACCACAATCAGCAGCACCATGCGCCGAAGCAGTGTATTGTGCGGCTTTTGCGGCATCTGAGAAACGTTATCCGACATGGAATGAGACCTCACCATCGTCATACCAGAGTTTTGTCATGTAAAGCCCGCCGGGCGGAACGGTCGGCCCTGCCGCCTTGCGGTCGCCGCGCGCCAAAATCTCGGCCACGGCCTCCGGCGGATATTTTCCCTCCGCCGCATAAACAACCGTCCCCGCCATTGCGCGCGCCATGTTATAGAGAAAGCCGTTTGCGCATACGCGCAGCGAAATCAGATCGCCGTCTCGCGCAACATCATAGTAATAGACCGTCCGGACAGTGGACTTGACCTCCGTCCCGACCGAGCGCACCGCCGCGAAATCATGTTCGCCGACGAAGTGCTTTCCCGCCTCTCGCATGATATTCTCGTCGAGGTACTTGGGATAAAACCATGCTCGGTTTACATAAAACGGATCGCCTACACGCGAGTTATAAATCAGATACGTATATTCCTTTCGCACACACGAGCCAATCGCATTAAAGTCGTCGTGCACATCCATCGCGCGCGTCACTACAATATCGTCCGGCAGATGCGTATTGAGCGCATATGGCAGCCGGTCGGCCGGGATACGCGATTCGGTGCGGAAATTTGCCACGTATACGCGCGCGTGTACGCCCGCATCCGTCCGGCCGCAGCCGGTGATGTGCACCGGGTGGCCGACAACCATGGCCGTGGCTTTTTCCAGCGTCTCGCCGACGGTTACGGCGTTTTTCTGCACCTGCCAGCCGTGATAGGCCGTGCCGAGATATTTGAGAAACAGTGCGATATTGCGCATAGTCTTCCTCCGTTACAGCCCGAAATGGCGCATTACAAACATCACAGACAGAAGCGCAACGCCGATTGCATAGGCCGCCGCGTCAAGGCCTGTGTATTTCAGCTGATTGAGCCGCGTGCGCCCCTCGCCGCCGTGGTAGCAGCGGCATTCCATCGCCGTGGCAAGCTCATCGGCGCGGCGGAACGCGCTGACAAACAGCGGCACCAGAATCGGTACCATCGCCTTGGCACGCGCCATCAAGCTTCCGGTTTCAAAATCAGCACCGCGCGCTTTCTGTGCGCTCATAATCTTGTCGGTCTCCTCGATAAGCGTGGGAATAAAGCGCAGCGCGATGCACATCATCATTGCAAGCTCATGCACCGGCACGTGCAGCTTTTTGAGCGGATTAAGAAGATTTTCAAGTCCGTCCGTCAGCGCAATCGGCGACGTGGTATATGTCAGCATAAACGTGCCTGAAATCAGCATCATAATCCGAAGCGCCATAAAAATCGCGTTGCGGATGCCGCTTTTCGTGATTTTGAAAATCCAGAACTGCACCAACGGCTCGCCCTGGCCATAGAACAGGTTCAAAACCGCCGTCAGCGCGATAATCAGCACCATCGGCTTCATGCCGCGCACAAGAACGCGCACCGGAATTTTGGAAATCCGCACAACCGCCGCCAAAAACACGAACATGGCCGCGTAGGACGCCCATCCCGTGGCCAGAAACAGCGCCACAATATAGACAATTACCAGCACAATCTTGGTGCGCGGGTCAAGCCGGTGCACCGGCGTTGTGCCGGGAAAATATTGTCCGAGCGTGATATCCTTAAGCATGGCGCACGCCCCCTTTCAAAAGCGGGCGAATAGCCGCCTCTGCCTGCTCCACGGTAAACACCGATGTATCAACGTCCAGTCCCAGCTCGCGCAGACGCAAAAACACGCGTGTAATCTCCGGCACATCAAGGCCGATTTTTGACAACTCCGCCGCATGGGAAAACACCTCCGACGGCGTGCCGGTCATGGCGACGCTGCCGTCATTCATGACAATCAGCCGGTCAACGTTTGACGCAATCTCCTCCATCGAGTGGCTGACCATGATCACCGTTGCGTTCTGAGAACTCTGATAATCGCGGATGTTCTGCAAAATGCTCTCGCGTCCTGCCGGGTCAAGTCCCGCTGTTGGCTCATCCAGAATCAAAACATCCGGCTCCATGGCAATCACGCCCGCAATAGCCGCGCGGCGCTTTTGCCCGCCGGAAAGATCAAACGGCGATTTTTCCAGCTGTTCCTCTGTAATGCCGACAAAGCCAGCCGCGCGCAGCACGCGATCGCGGATTTCATCCTCGGAGAGTCCCATATTCTTTGGGCCAAAGGCAATATCTCGATAAATTGTCTCTTCAAACAGCTGATACTCCGGATACTGGAATACCAGTCCCACCTTGAAGCGGATTTCACGCGTAAATTTTGCGTCTTTCCAGATATCCTCACCGTCAAACAGAATTTTCCCGCCAGTTGGCTTCAAAAGGCCGTTCAAATGCTGAATCAGGGTGGATTTTCCGGAGCCGGTATGACCGATCAGGCCGATAAACTCGCCGCGATATGCTTTTAAATTTACGTCGTGCAGCGCAATATGCTCAAACGGCGTTCCCTCGCTGTAGACGTGCGACAGGTTTTGTATCTCTAAAACAGGAGTCAAAAATCGTTCCTCCGATTATATTCTCTCTTTCGCGCAGACGCACGCCAGAAGCGCCTCGGCGCATTCGTCGGTTGAAAGCGCATCAAGCGGCAGATCATAGCCCGCTGCGCGCAACGCATAAAGCAGCTGCGTTGTCTCCGGGACACTCAGGCCAACGCTTCTGAGCAGTTCAACCTGCGTAAAAACTTCCTTTGGTGTGCCATCGGCAATGATTTTGCCCTCAGACATGGCAATCACACGCTGCGCCGCCGCAGCCTCACGCATATGGTGCGTAATCAGCACCACCGTAATTCCCGCCTCGCGGTTCAGCCGCAGGATGGTCTGCAAAACCTCCCGCCTGCCCTGCGGGTCAAGCATCGCCGTTGGCTCATCCAGCACGATGCATTTTGGCCGCATGGCAATCACGCCAGCGATGGCGATGCGCTGTTTCTGTCCGCCCGAAAGCAGATGCGGCGCATGCTTGCGGTACTCGTACATACCAACCTGTCGCAGCGCGTCATCCACGCGCTGCCGGATTTCCCCAGGCGGTACGCCAAGGTTTTCCGGCGCAAACGCCACGTCCTCCTCCACCACATTTGAGACGATCTGGTTGTCGGGGTTCTGGAACACCATACCGACTGTCCGCCGGATCTCCAGCAGGAGGCGTTCATCCGTTGTGTCCATGCCGTAGACGTGTACGCTGCCGCCCTGCGGCAGTAAAATTGCGTTAAAATGCTTGGCCAGCGTCGATTTTCCGCAGCCGTTATGACCAAGGACGGCAACAAAGCTGCCCTCGGCAATTGTCAAATCCAGTCCGTCAAATACGACGTGCTGCTCCGCCTCATCCTGTCCCGGATAGGCGTAGGACAGCTTCTGAACCTGAATTGCTGTTTTCTCCATAGATTTTATCCCTGTTATTGTTATTTTTCCGTGCGCGTCCAGCGTCCCGTGCTGCCGCAAGGCAGCACCAGTCCGCTCACGCTGACCGGCAGTCCAAGCTCACCGCACTCGGTGTGGCCGCCGTATTTTTTCGTCACCAGTGTGTCCATCAGATACCCAAGCACCGACGGTGCAAGACCAGTGGTATAGGAATTGATGATCATAAACAGTGGATCATCGGAAAGTACTCTGGAAACCAGCTCCACAAACGGATACAGATTCTCCTCCAGCTTCCAGATCTCACCCGACGGCCCGCGGCCATACGACGGCGGATCCATGATAATCGCGTCATAGCGCCGTCCGCGCCGGATCTCGCGCTCCACAAATTTTCCGCAGTCGTCCACAATCCAGCGGATCGGCGCAGTTTCCAGTCCTGAGGACTTTGCGTTTTCCTTTGCCCACGCAACCATGCCCTTTGCCGCATCCACGTGGCACACGCTTGCACCAGCTGCCGCCGCCGCCAGTGTTGCGCCGCCCGTATAGGCAAACAGGTTCAGTACGTTAATCGGCCGTCCCGCGCCGCGGATGGACTGCATGATAAAGTCCCAGTTTGCCGCCTGCTCCGGGAACACGCCGGTGTGCTTGAAGTTCATGGGCTTAATGTTGAATGTCAGCTCGCCATATCGGATCTGCCAGCGCTCGGGCAGACGCAGATTTGACCATTTGCCGCCGCCGGTTGCCGAGCGCTCATAGCGCGCGTCATAGCTGTGCCAACGCGCGTCCTGCCGCGGCGTATTCCAGATCACCTGCGGGTCGGGGCGCACAAGAATATACTTTCCCCACCGCTCCAGCTTTTCGCCGTGCGAGGTATCCAGAACCTCAAAATCTTTCCACTGATCCGATAACCACATAAGCTGCTCCTATTTTTCTTTCTCTTTTCTTGCGCTATTGCGCCGGCTTTACGCCTGTCGCACTATTCCAGCCGCTCTGTGCACTGTCGTCATCGTCTGTATGCTCGGCGGTGAAGTCGTCCTCCTCCGGCTCTTCCTCCTTTGGAAGATCATCCTCAGTATGGACATAGCACAAAACGTTGATCGAGTCCACGTCCGGCGATACAGCCGCATAGCTGCCCGACGGCACTTTCGCATCCGGGCAGACATATGCCTGATCAAGCACCACAATCCCGCGTACCGGGAAGCCGCGCGTAATGTCAAGCAGACCAACCTTATACGTGGTGTTGCCCTCTACCAATGCACAGTATTCATTTACTGCATGGTCAGACGCGCCGCAGATTTCCACTTCCTTGTGGACATTGCACGACTCAGTCGGAACGTCGTACAGGCTCAGCTGCACCGTTGTCACGCGTGAGCCTCTGGGATCGCTGCGGCACGCGTCAGTTGCAAGCAGCCCGCTGTCACGGCAGACGCTGCATTCGACAACGTTCGTCGGCTTGCGGAACTCTTCATTTGCAAGGCCGTTGTGCACGCCAGCCATGACTTTTTGCCAAAGGACGATAGCAGGATTTGTCGCGCTGTCGGTCAAAACGACCTCCTCCGGCGAGTCATAGCCGCACCACACAACGCCGGTATAATATGGCGTATAGCCCGCGAACCAGCGGTCAAAGTCGCTGGTGGTCGTACCGGTCTTGCCGGCAACCGACATATCGTTCAGCTGCGCTGCCGTACCCGTGCCATAGGCCACGGTATTTTGCAGCATATCGGTAATATACCACGCCGAAACGTCTTTCATGGCAACGTGCGACTCCTGCGTGTTGTCCAGAATTACGTTTTTTCCAGACGCGTCCGTCACGCGCGTATACGTCCGCGCCTCGCGGTAGACGCCCTCGTTTTCAAATGTGGCGTAGGCCGCCGCCATGGCGCGCACCGTAACGCCGCGCGTCAGACCGCCCAGCGCCAGCGGCGCAAGGTTTACATCGGAATGCACATCTCCATTGGAATCCACATATTCTGATACAAGAGTGCTAAGCCCCATGCGCTCTTTTGCAAACGTATAGCAGTATTCCGGCGTCATCTCATTGACGAGCTTAACCGGGATGGTGTTGATGGATTCGCACATTGCCTGATTGACCGACATCAGTCCCCGGTAGACAGAATCCGAGTTCTTCGGCCATGTGGACGTGTCTGTAAACGAAAACGGCGTATCGTCATAGACGCTGGCCGGCGTAATCAGCCCCAGCTCCAGCGCCGGCGCATAGACCGACACGGGCTTGATGGTAGAGCCGGGCGACAGCAGACTCATTGTCGCGCGATTGTACGTGAGGCTTCCCTCTTTTTTGCCCACGCCGCCCGCCATGGCAACCACATCGCCGGTATGGTTGTCCACAATCACGATGCCGGACTGAAGCTGCTGTGAGCTTGCCGTTTTGGGGACGTTTGCAAGATTGGTATAGACCTTATCCACCTCAGCCTGCACGTCGGGGTTCATCGTGCAGTAGATGGCATAGCCGCCGGTGGTAATCATCTTATATGCAATATCATAGCTGTAGCCCGTCTTGTCGCACAGATCGTTTACCACGTCGCGGATGACCTGATCGACAAAGTACGAATAGTATTCGCTCGACTCGTCGCCGTCTTTGTCGGCGCTGCTGTTGCGCAGCTGAAGCTTTTCGGCAACGGCCTCGTCATACTGCGACTGCGTGATATAGTGCTGCTCCAGCATCTGGCGCAGAATGATTTCCTGCCGTTCCTTGTTCTTATCGGGATTGATATAGGGATCGTAGATCGAGGGGTTATTCGTGATACCAATCAGCGACGCGCACTCGGCAAGGCTCAGCTCCTCCACGTTCTTGCCAAAGTAGACCTGCGCCGCGCTCTGCACGCCGGAGCAGTTTTCGCCAAGGCCGATGATGTTCAAATACCACTCAAGGATATCCTCTTTGGTGTACTGCTTTTCAAATTCCAGCGCACGGAAAATCTCAACCAGCTTTCTTCGGACGGTGACATCCTCCGCGCCAGTCAGATTCTTGATCAGCTGCTGCGTAATCGTCGAGCCGCCCGCCTGCCCCTGTCCAAGGAACATCTTGATGCACGCGCGGGACGTTGTGATCCAGTCTACGCCGTGGTGCTCAAAAAAGCGCTTATCCTCAATGGCAACACAGGCATAAATCAGGTTTTTCGGCAGTTTTTCATAGCTGACCCATGTGCGGTTCGCGCCGCCATAGAGCTTTTGCAGCACAACGTTTTCGCCGGTCTGCGGATCTTCATAGTAAATCACCGTTGTCTGGTCAAGCGCGAAGCCCTCATACGAAAAGTCCAGCTGATCTGCCAGATCATTTTTGACATACAGCGCAAACAGGCACGCAAAAACCAGACCTGCCAGCAGCAGGACAAGCAAGACCGTACCGATCACCTTTAAAACAGTTTTCCAGACTTTTTTTGCGCCATGCGCGCTGCTGTTCCGAGAGCTGCCCTCATTCTTTTCCATAAGCTTCCTCCGAAAGCGGTATCCATGCCGGGCGGTCAGCTTGTCCGCGCCGGGAAATAGGTAAAATTACAGACGATAGATATTATAGCACATATGTCAATTATTTTGGAAACAAATTATGAATATCATACGCCGTTTCATTTGTGTATGCATACAGCCAAAACGGGAATACTGCATAAAAAGGAGTTGGTCGCTTTGAAATGGTATCGCACATTTTCCCCAGCCGCGTTTTTAAGCGCGGCGCTGATTATTCCGTGCTCGTTTTTCATGCAGGTGAAAAACGGCGAAATCTGCTGGCGCGCAGACGGTGCGTCCGACTGGCAGCACACCGGTGTCTACGCCGCGCAGCTGCCAAATTCGGCCGATCGCGAGGCGTTGGAAACCGGTCTGCTTCTGTCTGACCGCGAGGCGCTGACGCGCGCGCTGGAGGACTACTGCTCTTAAGCCCGGCAAGACTTTCTTTTGCCGGGCTTTTAAACACACACCGCTGCGCCGGTTTTCCACGCGAAAATGCAGCGGCGCTGCTGCGCGCTGTACTTTGTTCACGCACGCCGAATTTCCTCTTGATTTTGCATCCGCTAGCAGGTAAAATAGAGCTATGATGAAAACTGTGAACGGAGGCTTACTGATGAGCGAGGAATACGGCTCTGACTATATTTCCATCACTGATGAGGATGGCAACGACTACGAGCTTGAGGTTTTGGCCGAGCTTGAATATGAGGGCAGCCGCTATCTGGCGCTGGTTCCGGCCGACAGCAATGACGAGGCAGAAGAGCTGGAGGTCAGCATTCTGAAAGCTGAGATGGAAAACGGCGAGGAAATGCTGGTTACTGTTGACGACGACGCCGAGCTGGAAGCGGTCTATCAAGCGCTGATGGATATGCTCTACGAGGACGACGATACCGACGTTGAGCACTGATCCCGATTGTATTTGCCCTGCGGGGTGCGTGACGGGTTCACTTAAACCCACATTATAACTCAGGGACGCTGTACTTTGCCTGTGGATTGCAGGCCTCCCGCCCGTGCTATGACATTGCGGCGGACGTTGGAAGCGGTGAAACAGGCAAGAGGCGACCCACCTGCCGTCTTGTGCAGGTTATAATTGGACTCGCACGGCTTTCGCGGGGTGCGAAAGTACAGTCCCTCTGCCACTATGGCAGAGGGACTTTTTGTGCCGATACCTAACCTTTGGTTAGTAGCGCGCGTTTTTCTTCCATCGTACAATAGCGGTACGATGGTTTTTTATTTCCGGGTAACGCAGAAAGGACCGATGCGGATGCAGCGTACAAAATTTTTGATTTTTCTTTCGGCTCTGCTTCTGTGCAGCATTTTTTCGTCCTGTGGCGTGTGCACCAAGGCGCAGGATGCCGCAGGCGGCGACTGGCGCACAAGCGGCGTGGTAATCGGCAGCGGAACGCTTCACCGCAGTGGTGAGGAAATCCGCATTCTGGTCTGCGCCGATGCACACAGTGCGGCACTCTACTATGATACCGCCGACCACGTGCTCTATGATACGCTCTCGTTTCCCGAGACGATTGACGACGCGCACGAGGCATTCGGCAGCATCACCTTTTCCGACCCAGACGGCTGCGGCACGGACGATATCACAATCACGCTCTATCACGCAGATATGAGCGTCAGTACACTTGTCTGGCGCTATGACGCAGAACGCGGCTATGTCTATCAGCCGGACGAATCCGCGCTGTATGTAAACAGCGTGCAGACAGAGCCATGACAGGAGGTATCCATGGACGATTCAAAATTTGCCGATCAGCAGCTCACCTCTGATCTGAAAAGCGCCAACGCCGGCGCACGCGCTGCATCGGTGCTTGAAGTCATCGGCGGCGTGCTTGCCGTCATTGGTCTGATTTCCGGCATGATTCCGCTTCTCATCATCGGTACGCTGCTGGCATTCGGCGGCGGCGCACTTGCCTCGCGCCAGAAAAAGCAGCTCAAGCAGTCGCTTGGCGACCGGCTGGTTCGCAGCGTATTGGAAGAAGCGTTCCCGGGCGTACAGTATGACCCCACCGGACATATTTCCAGTTCTCTTGTGCAAAGCTCGCATCTTATCCTCCCGGTCACCTATCAGCAGGTTTCCGGCAGCGACGATATCAAGGCCGTCTATCGCGGCATGAACATCGAATTCAGTGACATTGCCCTGCTTGAGGAAATTGACAACTATGACCCGGAGATGAACACATTTCAAACCACCACCTCCACGCAGGACGTATTCCACTGCCAGTGGATTATTTGTGACCTTGGCCGCGCGCTTCCCACCGAGGTGCAGGTAGCGGTACGCAGCAAGGTTCAGCGCGTCTTTCGCGGCAAGGGACTGAAAACCGGTAACGAGGAATTTGACAAGTGCTTTTTCATCCAGTCCAGCTGCGAGGAGCGAACGTTTTCCGTCCTGACGCCGCGAATGACAGAGCAGATTCTCTCTGCATCGTGTAAATTCGGCAGCAATCTCTATCTCAGTTTTCTGCCAAGCGGCCTTGTACATATCGTTGTCCGCAGTGGCCGCGACTTTTTTGAGTTTGGAAAGGGCGCGACAAATGCCGCTGCGCTGCGGCAGCGCATCCACGCCGAGATTGCGTGGATCACCGGTATCATCGACGAGCTGGGGCTGACCGGCGATGTGCGGCAGGAGGCATCCGACAATGACGTTTGAAACTGCTTTTCTTGTGTTCCTCGCCGCCGTTGTGCTTCTGATTCTGACGCTCTG
>CAKTUT010000027.1 GCA_934621665.1 uncultured Oscillospiraceae bacterium
GCTGGAGGCATACCACGATGCCAATCGTGAACACGGGCGGACAGAGTCGTCCGCCCCTACAGAATGCAGAAAAACGCAGATGCGGGCGGGTAGAAGCATCCGCCCATACAAGATATTCTCATACAGGTGGAGGTCAAGGGCATTTGCCCTTGCTCACTCCCAAATCCAGCTGATGCCGCCGTCGCGGGTAATCATGCTCCCGGTGGCAAACGGTTCATCGGAATCTGCATCGTAAAGTGTCAGGGGATACACGCCGTTCTCTCCGGAGAATGTGGGCGTGCCCGCGTCAATGCGGCAATTCGCATAATTTTCGGGAACGAGCAGCTCCAGCTGCTGCCAGCTTGCGCCGCCATCAATCGTGCGGTAGATCACTGGCGCACCGATCTCCTCGGCACGGTAGCTGATAAAGCCGACCTCGTCGTTTGCAAAGCCCGCGCCCGTGACCGTTCCGCTCGGAAGCGCACTGAAATCGGAAATATCCCAGACCTCGCCGCCGTTGCGGCTGACGCAGAAATTCTGCACCATCCCGCCGCTTTCCGACGGGCAGCTGACGAGAATCCACGCAAAGCTGCGGCCAATCACGCCGCCGTAAAATTCCACGCCGTCTGTCCAGCCTGCACCGTAATCCTTTAAAACACCAAGCGTCTCATACGGGATGCTCGTCAGATACGTCTGGCGGTCGGCGGTATAAATCTCAATCTGCTCGCTGCCGTCATTCGGGATATAGGCCGTAAACGGCTGCTCCAGATCCGGCTCGACGCTTACATAGCGGTAGAGCGCAAGTGTTTCCTCCAGCGTGCCGATGTCCACGGCAACGTAATCGCTGTCGCTGTAGTCATTCAGAACACCGCCCTCAAACGTTACGGCGTAGACCGCGCGGCCTGTCACATTTCCCGGCCACGGCGAAAGCTTCACGTCACCAAGGTATTCACCCTTTTGATAGCCGGAGGTCTCGCTTTTCAGCCGCAGCATCAGATCCTCGTCATCGGTAACGCGTTCATAGACACCGCCGTCAAAGACCATCCAGTCGTCCGGCATTTCAGAGAGCGAATTGCTGACAGCCGCCTTGGATGTCGGCATGGGCGCGCCCGCGGCGGCATACTCTGCCGCGGCCATCTGCGGCGCGCTTTCTTCCGGGGCTGCATCCGTCGCGGCTTCCGCCTCCATATCGTATGCCATCACCGCAGGCTCAGCCTTGTCCGCGCTGCGGCTGCGCAGGCCCAGCGCCGCCGCGCCGATGGCAAGCGAGCAGCACGCAGCCAGCGCCGCCCATTTGACCCAGACGGCGCTTTGCTTTTTGACCGGCTGCGCTGCGCGCGCAATCAGATCATCGCCCACGCCGCCGATCGCGCGCAGAAGCTTTTCTTCCTTTTTCATATTGCAATTCCCTCCCCCTCGAGGTATTTGCGGAGCTTTTCCCGCGTGCGGAACAGCATCGACTTTGTGCTGTTCTCATTCATGCCGAACCGGCGCGCCACATCGCGCACCGAGTCGGAATACCAGTAGCGCCGCAAAAATACGCTGCATTCGCGCTCCGGCAGCGTCCGCAAAAACGCGTCCAGCGTACTGGACAGCTCCTTTTCATCCAGCACGCGCTCCAGTCCGCCGCCGGATGGGATGCACTCGGCCAGCTCGTCAAGCGCCAGCGCCACGCTTCCGCTGCCGCGCTTTTCCGCGTGCTGAAGCTTCCAGCAGTCAAGCGCCAGATTGCGCGTAATTTTTCCAAGAAACGCCGATAGAACGGCCGGACGCTTCGGCGGAATGGCGTTCCACGCGTGAAGCCATGTGTCGCTGACGCACTCCTCGCTGTCCTCCCGGCTGTGCAGGATATTGTCGGCAATGGCGCGGCAATAGTTTCCGTACTTACGCTCGCTCTCGGCGATGGCGCTTTCCTGCCGTGTCCAGTATAGACCGACGATCGTTTCATCGTCCATGCACGTTCCTCCTAACTCTCCTGACGAGAAAAACTGCAATTGGTTGCAGGTGAATTTTTATTTTCTTAGTATAGCATGGCAAACGCGGCTTGAAAATGGTATACTGAAAGAAAATCAGGCGGCGCGCAGATTGCTGCGCGCGGAAAGGGGCGCAATATGGAGCTTCGTGTACTGGCCGTTGGCGATGTGACGGGAACAAACGGCCTGCAATATCTGCAAAAAAAACTGCGCGGCGTCAAGCGCGAGCATCAGATTGACTTCTGCATTGTAAACGGCGAGAACGCGTCGGTTGTCGGCATTACGCCGCGGCAGGCCGAGATGATCTGGGACGCGGGCGCGGACGTGATTACGCTTGGCAATCACACATGGAACCGGCGCGAGATCACGGTGTGTCTGGACGACCGGCGCGAAATTCTGCGTCCGGCAAACCTCCTGCCCAGCCTTCCCGGGCGCGGCTGGGGCGTATATGAGACGAAAATCGGACAGGTGTGCGTTATGAATCTGCTTGGCCGCTGTGGGATGGACTTCGGTCCGGACAATCCGTTCCACGTAGCGGATAAAATTCTGAAGGAAGTCGGAAAAATGCCGGTTCTGGTGGATTTTCACGCGGAGGCAACGTCTGAAAAGCTAGCCATGGCGTATTATCTGGACAGCCGCGTGTCGGCCGTCTGGGGCACGCACACGCACGTACAGACGGCGGATGAGCAGGTGCTCCCCCAGGGCACGGGGTATCTCAGCGACCTTGGCATGACAGGGCCGGTGCACTCGGTGCTGGGCGTGCGGCCGGAGCAGTCGATTGCGCTGTTCCGCGGAGAGCTGACGTCGCGGTTTGAGTCGGCTGACGGCCCGTGCAAGCTGTGCGGCGCGGTATTTACAATTGACGGTGCAAGCGGCAGGTGCACACACGCGGAAAGGGTGATGGTGGTTGATTAAGCTATTGCACGCAGCGGATTTCCATCTGGACTCGCCGTTTTCCGGTCTTTCCCCCGATCAGGCGGCGCTGCGCCGCCGCGAGCAGCGGCAGCTGCTTGGCGCGCTGGTGGAGCTTTGCAACGCAAACTCGTGCGATCTGATGCTGCTGGCGGGCGACCTGTTTGACAGCGACAACGCCTATCCCGACACCATTGAGGCCATGCAGCGCGCGTTTTCCGCCTGCACGGCGCAGATTGTCATTGCCCCCGGCAATCACGACTACGCCGCCGCGGGCTCGGCCTACCGCACGCAGCGCTGGCCGGAGAATGTACATATCTTTACCGAAAGCAGCATTTCTTATTTTGATTTCCCGCAGCTTGGCTGCCGCGTATATGGCGCGGCGTTTACCGCGCCGCAGGCAGGCTCGCTTCTGGACGGCTTCCGTGCGGACGCAGGCGGACTTTTGCCGCTGATGGCGCTGCATGGCGACGCGCTGAACGCGCAGAGCCCCTATAACGCCATCAGCCGGGCGCAGATTGGCGCGTCCGGTCTGCGCTATCTGGCACTGGGACATATCCACGCGGGAAGCGGACTTCTGCATGAGGGCGAGACGTATTACGCATGGCCGGGCTGCCTGATGGGGCGCGGCTTTGACGAGACGGGCGAAAAGGGCGCTTTGCTGGCGGAGGTTGACGAGCGCAGCTGCACAGCACGCTTTTTACCGCTGGGGGGCCGCCGGTATGAGATTTTATCCGTCCCGGCGGGAGACGATCCGCTGAGCGCGATTCTTTCGGCGCTGCCGGAGGACACAAAAAACGACAGCTACCGCATTCGTCTGACGGGTGAGGCAGAGCGCATTGACTGCGCGGCGCTCTATCGCACGCTGGCCGGCCGCTTCTTCAGTCTGAGCCTGCGCGACGAGACGACGCCAAAGGCCGACCTCTGGGCAGCGGCAGATGAGGACACGCTGCGCGGCGGCTTTTTGCGCGCGCTGCGCGCGCGGTATGACGCGGCGGATGACGAGCAGACGCGCCGCCGGATTGCCGACGCGGCGCGCCTTGGCATTGCGGCCATGGACGGGAGGGAGGAACCTGCGCTATGAAAATCCGCAGCATGACCGCCTCGTTCGGCAAGCTCCAAAATGAGACGCTGACGCTCCGCGAGGGGCTGAACGTCATCACTGCGCCGAATGAAACGGGGAAATCGACATGGGCATCGTTCCTGCTTGCCATGCTCTATGGCATTGACTCGTCTGAGCGCACCACAAAAACGAATCTCCCCGCCAAGGCAAAGTACCGCCCATGGAGCGGCGCGGCCATGGAGGGACGGATGGAGGTAGAATGGAATGACCGCCGCATCGCCATTGAGCGCACCGGCAAGGCGCGCGCGCCGATGAGCGAGTTTCGTGCCTATGACATGGACACAATGCAGCCCATTGCCGGAATGACGGGCGAAAACTGCGGCGAGATGCTGCTTGGCGTGGGGCGGAGCGTGTTCGCGCGAAGCGCGTTTGTGGCGCAGGGCGGCGCGGCGGTGACGCCGGACGCGGCACTGGAAAAGCGGCTTTCGTCGCTTGTGACAACCGGCGATGAGCGCGTCAGCTTTACCGAAAGCTATAAGCAGCTGAACGACTGGAAAAACCGCTGCCGCCACAATAAAACAGGCCGGCTGCCCGAGGCGCGCGCCGAGCTTGACGCAGCAGAGCAGACGCTTTCCCAGCTGCACGAGCTGCACCGGGGCGATCTTTCGCTTGCCGCGCAGCAAGATGCGCTGAATGCGCGGCTTGCGGAGCTCAGCCGGATCAAGGACGCGCTGCGCGCGCAGGCAGCAGCACAGAAGCAATCACAGCTCCGCCGCGCCGAGCAGGCGCTTGCGGATGCGCAGGCTGCGCGCAGGCAGGCCGAGCGGCAGACGGCGGCGCTGCCTGCGGAGGATGTGCTGCAATCGCTCAATCAGGAGCTGGCGCTGCTGCAATTGCAGGCGCGTCAGCTGCCGGAGGATTCGCCGGAAGCGCCGGAAAAGCCGGACTGCCCGCCGGTATTTGCCGGACTCAGCGAGGACGGCATTTTGCCAAAGGCGCAGCGCGACGCGGAACAGTATACGCGCCTTTGCGCCGGAAAGCACCGCCCCGCCGTTCCGTTTATCCTGTTTGCAGTACTGTTTCTGGCAATCGCTGTTTTTGCAGCAATTGCGGGAAAGCCGGCCATTACCGCCGCCATGGGCGTGCTGGCGCTTAGCGCCATCGGCGTATTTTTCTGGATGCAGCGCGAAAATCGCGCGCGCGAGGCGCGGCTGGACGAGGCTATGGAGATTATAAAGCAGTATGACGGACGCAGCGCGGATGAATTTGTCGCCTATGCGGCGGAATATCACGAGGCACTGCTGGTCTATGCGCACCGGAAGCAGTCGCATGATGCCCAATGTGCCGAGCAGGCGGCACGGCGGCAGGATTTTGCCGCCAAACAGGCGGCGCTTCTTGGACGCGTGTCGATGTTTGCGCCGCAGGCGAACACGCTGCCGCTTGCTGCACAGGCGATTGCAGATGCGCAGACGCGATACGACGCGTGCCGCGCCGCTGTGCAGAACGAACAGGCGCTTTCGGCGCAGTGCGCCGCGCTGCGCACTGCGTTCGGCGGGATGGATGCCGTGCCCGCCGCACCGGAGGCAGACACAACCGGCTATGACGAAGTGCGCGTCGAGCAGCAGCTTGCTCAGGTGACACGTGAGCTTTCGTCCGTGCGTTCCAAGCTTGATCTTTCGCGTGGGCGCGCGGATGCGCTGGGTGATCCGGCGCGCCTTTCGGCGCGGTGTGAGGCGCTGCGCGCGGAGATTGACGCGCTGGAGCAGCGCTATGCGGCGCTGGAGCTGGCACAGCAGACGCTGGATGAGGCGAACAGCGCGCTTCAAACGCGCTTTGCCCCGCAGCTGGCGTCGCTTGCGGGCACGCTTCTGGCGCAGCTGACCGATAACCGCTATGACGCGGTGCTGCTTGACCGCGATCTGCACGCCGAGGCGCGTCCGGCAGGCGAGATGATTACGCGTCAGCTGCTCAGTCTCAGCGGCGGAACGGTGGATCAGGTGTATCTGGCCGTGCGGCTGGCCATCTGCCGCTTGGCGCTTGGCGCGGATGCGCCGCTGGTTCTGGACGACGCACTGGTGCATTTTGACGACGCGCGGCTTGCCGCAGCAATGCGTCTATTGCAGCAGGAGTCGCAGACGCGGCAGGTGCTGCTGTTTACCTGTCAGGGGCGCGAACAGGCAGCACTGGACGCGATGTGATGCGTTCTTTCACAAATGACGCATCATCCACATCTGTTTGCAAATCGGGCTTCATCAGACTATAATCACATTATAAAGACATTGACATCTTGCAGATTGGAGGAATTTACGATGCTCAAACACAAATATCATGCGGCAAAGCTTCTGCCCGCGAAATCATCTCAGCCGCAGACGGCCGGTCTGCCGCTGGCGCTGCATGGCCGCGCGCCGGTTGCGCAGGTGCTGCGTCAGGTTGACGTGAAAAAGGCTGCACTGGCCGTTGGCGGAGCGGCGCTGGGCGTTTCTGTGCTGCACTGGGCACACCAGTACCGCTTTTATCACAGCGTGGTCGCAAAGGAGCTGAAAAAGCAGCTTGCACCGATTGAACAGAAGCTGGACGCGCTGCAGGAAGAAAACGCGCAGCTGCGCGCCGAGCTTGCCAAAGCGCAGAGCAAGCGCGCAGAATAACCGCCGGCAAAGTCCCGCCGCAATCGCGGCGGGACTTTCTTGTTCAAAAAGCAAAAAAATTTTTAGCTGCTGTGCAACTTTCCCCGCTCCGCTTCCGTCTTTATAGATACAAGTGCCATTTAGCAGGGAGTGAGGAGCATGAAGCGTTTTCTGGCCATTGGCCTGTGCAGCATCTGCGTGCTGTTGAGCTTACAGGGCTGCGCCGCGTCCGTCCAGCCACAGCCTGAGCGCCCGTCGTGGGGACAGCTTGACCGGCAGACGGTGGAGTGGTATCGCGCAACGCACGTATCGGCGCATAACCCGTAATTCTTAATAATTCTGAAATTCACGGTGCAAGGCTTTTTCTGCGCGCACTTTTATGCTATGATAGCAAATGATAGGGAAGTGTCCCTGTCGATAGCAACCACTCTGCATCGCTGGCGGAAGCGTCAGTTAACAGGGACAGACGCAAACGCCTTTGAATACCCCGATAGGAGGACGAAATATGAAACTGAAACGAATGTTGGCACTATTGCTGGCAGCATGCATGCTGCTGGGCGCGCTTGCAGGCTGCTCCAAAACACCTGCAAATACCGATCCCGACACGCCGAAGCCGACGGACAGCACAAAGCCGAATGGCAACAAGGCCGACAATACCGCGCAGACCAGCGCGAAATATGTCTATGTGGCCGAAGAGATGGATTTTAATCTGCCGGTAGAGTATGTGGAGCAGACGTGTGTCTCCGGTGATTTTATTTATGCCGTAGGCTCTGTTATGACCGATCCCGGCAGCGGCACGCCGGATTACAGTATTGATACAGCTGACGCGCTTGCCCGCGCGGAAGCGGCAACTGTCTCTGGCGACACGGCGTCTGAGGAAGTCTCAGCAGACACCGAGGCCGTGCGTGAACCTGACGCGATCATCGACGATCCCATCCCCGGCGGTGAGCCCGTTACAGACGATCCCGCCCCCATTGACGATTCTACGGATCAGCCGGTTGCCGACGAGCCCGCCATTGATGGACCGGCAGACGGAGGCGACTATGTCGCGCCTACATACGAGACGCGCATCTACCGCATCGACATGATGACCGGTGCGGTGGAGGAGCTTGACTGCTATACCGCCCAGACTGCCCCCGAGGGCTATCAGGGTAACAGCTACATCAGCGCATTCCTCCCCGGTGCAGACGGTAGCGTCTGGATTTACGACGTGCTGAGCAGCTACACCTATAATCTGCCGGATGATTTTGATCCGAACAATGACTATGAGTGGAACTACTATGAGCAGGGGCCGGTCAGCATGCGCCTACAGCAGTTCAGCAAGGATGGTGAGCTGCTGAACACTGTGCCGCTGGACGCGCTGGCGTCGGATGAGACCAGCTCGATTGACGTTTCGTTCATTGACGAAAAGGGCAACATCTTTGTCACCGACTATAACACCTATTCCGCCGTCGATGTGACCGGTAAGGTCATCAAAACCTTTGATATGGGTGAAAACGGCGGCAGCATCACCGGCTTCTGCGGCCAGGCCGCAATTCAGACGTGGTCGGACTCTGGAACGCTTCAGCTGATTGACCCCGATACGCTGGAGGTGGGCGAGGCGTTCAACACGCCGGTCAATGGCTGGAACTATCTCAAGTCGTATGACGAGGCGTATGATTTCTATTACATCTACAACTCCAACCTCTACGGCTATAAGACCGAAGAGCAGGAGTCGGAAAAGGTTGTAGACTGGATGGACTGCGATGTTGACCCCAGCAACCTGACTGCCACCTATTCTCTGCCCGACGGGCGGATTGTGGGTCTGTTCAGCGAGTGGAATGAAAGCACCAACGGCACTCGGAACTACTGCGTATTTTTGACCAAAACCGACGCGTCAAACGTCAAGCAAAAAACCGTTCTGACGCTGGCGTGCATGTATCTGCCATGGGATCTGCGCAATAAGATCATTGCGTTTAACAAGGCCAGCGACAGCTACCGCATCATTGTCAACGACTACTCGCAGTACGCAACCGCCGACGACAATAACGCGGGCATCACAAAGCTCAACACCGAGATTATCTCCGGCAAGATTCCCGATCTGCTCTATACGAACAGTATGCCCATCCAGCAGTACGCCGGTCAGGGCGTTCTGGTTGACCTGCTGCCGCTGATTGACGCCGACAGCGAGCTCAGCCGCGACGATCTGATGACAAACGTTCTGGACGCCGCATGCATCAACGGACATCTGTATCAGGCAGCCGACGCGTTTAGGATCAACACCGCCATTGGTCTTACCAAGGTTGTTGGTGACTATGACAAATGGACGCTGACAGAGCTCAACGACGCGATGACCAAGCTTCAGTCCGATGCAAGCGTTTTCGGCAAGTATTACACGCGTGAGTCGGTATTCAGCGACTGCATGAGCCGCAACCTCTCCTACTTTGTCAACTGGGAGACCGGCGAGTGCAGCTTTGACTCGCAGGAATTCCGCGATCTGCTGGAGTTTGTTAAGACGTTCCCGCAGGAGGTCAACCAGGACGACACCGATAACAGCGCGAATGTCTACGGCGCAGCTGCGCTGCGGCAGGGCTTGCAGCTGCTGATGCCGATGTACCTCTATTCAGTTGACTCGCTTTTGTGGGATCTGAGCGACTTTGGCGATGAGCCCACCACCTACATTGGCTATCCCAGCCAGGAGGGCAATTGCAGCACGTTCAGTCTGAGCAACGGTCTGGCCATCACCACAGCCTGTGCCGATCAGGACGGCGCATGGCAGTTTGTGCGCCAGCTGTTTACCGAGGAATATCAGACAAACAGCTATAACGGTATCCCCACCAACAAAAACCTGTTCCAGAAGCAGCTGGAGGCTGCGCAGACGATTGAATATCAGACCGACGAAAACGGCCAGTATGTGCTGGACGAGAACGGCGAGAAGATTGTCATCCCCAAGGCCAGCATCTGGGACAACGAAACGCAGCAGAACATTGACATCGACTGCATGACCAAGGAGCAGGCCGATGCGCTGATGGCGCTTTACAACTCCATCCACACCTGCTCAAACTATGACGCCGAGGTTTCCACGGTTGTCACCAATGAGACCGCAGGCTATTTTGCCGGTCAGACGACGCTTGACGAGTGCGTCAAGCGCATCCAGAACCGCGTCAGCCTGTATGTGGCAGAGCAGAAATAAACAGCAGCGCGCAGCAGGGAAGCCTGCTGCGCGCTTTGCATTTCACTGCACCGCTTGACAACAAGCGCCCCGGCCGATATGCTGTCATTATGGAAAAAACAAAAACAAAACATTCCGGGAGAACGAGACAATGAAACGTATTGCATCCATTCCCCGCTTTTGGATTACGCTTTTGATCGTGGCCGTGTTTGCGCTGTCGTGGCAGCTTACGCAAGCGCCGACGTTTGTCCACGCGGACAAGCTGGAGACAAACACGCTGCGCGAGCTCAGCGGCATCACCGGCAAGACGCAGGACGCGTCCAACACAGCGCTCGATCTGATTTATGGCAAGGGCTATTGCATGGCGTTTGCGGACGCGGAGCAGTCGGCCGTGATTTTGTACCGCAGGGTTCTGTTTTTTTGATCTCTATGTCTATCACGCGGTATATCCGGTTTCGCCGTCCGTGCCCGGGCAGCATGAGATGATGATCCGGGAGGACACCCTGTTCTTCCGCACAACGGTCACCGCCGAAAACGGGACGCTCCGCATCGCGCGGCGCGCGCGGCTTGGCGTGGTGCTGCTGGCCGCGCCGATCGCGGCGCTGGTGGCGGATCTCAGAAAAAAGCGCGCATAGCGGCGGAGTGCATCCTGCTTCAGCACAACGGTGCGCACCAGAATTGAGCGCTGCGGCCAGCACGCAATTCTCTTTCTACAGAACTAGACTACAGCGCCGCCTGTATGGTACAGTTTTCTCAATGATAGTCGTAGCCACGCAAGAACACCGGCGAATCGACTTCCAACAAGATAATTACGCACCTACGCATTCGCCGGAAGCTTTCCGGCGGAAGCGCAGGTGCGTTTCAATTTTAGATATTTTGTAGGGGCGGATGGCGAGCGCAGCCGTCAGAGACGTAAGGAGCGCTACGGCTGCGACCCACCCCTTGCGGGGGCACATCCGCCCGGCAAAACAGCTTGCCTATCTGATGGGTCGATGTGGGCATCGACCCCTACAAGCTTTTTCCGGCGCAACAGAAAAAGTGGGCAAAAAGAAGCGCTAGGACGCAGGGTGCATCCTGCCTCAGTACAGCGGTGCGCACAAAAATTGTACATTGCGGCCAGCACACGCCAGTCACCTCTCCGCATCGTATTACGCGCCGCCTGTATGGTGACAAATCTCCCAATGATAGTTGTTGCCGCGCAAGAACACTGGCGAATCGACTGCCAACAAGATAATTACGCACCTGCGCATTCGCCGGAGAATTTCCGACAAATACGCAGGTGCGTTTCAATTTTCGAAAATCTTGTAGGGGCGGATGCCCACATCCGCCCCTACAAGAGCACAACCGTGATGTATACAGTATTTCGATTACAGAGCAGAATCGAAATCCGTCTCTGGCTATCGACTATTGCGTGTAGTACATTCGTCAGCACTGCAAGCCATAAGCATCGTTGCAAATCTGCGCCCGAATAGGGCGTTTCATAAAATTCTGCGCGCAAGCGCGCTAATTAAGAACCAAAATGCAAACCAGCGCCAGCG
The DNA here is from genome assembly GCA_934621665.1 of uncultured Oscillospiraceae bacterium. Taxonomy (GTDB): domain Bacteria; phylum Bacillota; class Clostridia; order Oscillospirales; family Oscillospiraceae; genus CAG-170. The sequence goes on from CAKTUT010000027.1 coordinate 11,241, forward strand.
TTTGCATTTTGGAGAGGACGAGCAGCGGAATGGACGAGACCTGCCGCTTGCGGCGGGACGAGGGATATGAAGCTTGCGAGGACGAAGCGCCTCTTTTTGCCCACTTTTTCTGGCGCAACAGAAAAGTAGGTTTGCGAAGCAATGTTCAGACCGCCGTTGCGGCGAGATTCTTTTCCATTGTAAACGCACCCATGCCGTCGGAACGGAACGTGCGGCTGTAGAACTCTGCCATAGCCGAAACAAGATACGATAGATCTCTAGCGCCCGCCGTCTCATATGCCGAGTGCATGGCCAGCTGCGCAAGACCGATGTCCACGGTGTTGAGTGATACCTTGGTGTTGGCGATGCTGCCGAGTGTAGAACCGCCGGGCAGATCGGAGCGGTTGGCGTACACCTGCACCGGCACGCCGGCACTCTCACAGACGCTGCGGAACACCGCCGCCGATACCGCATCGGTGGTATAACGCTGGTTGGCGTTAAATTTGACGACTACGCCGCCGTTCATCTGCGGGCAGTTGGCCGCGTCGGCGTACTCGGGGTGGTTCGGATGCATGGCATGGGCGTTGTCGGCCGAGACCATGAAGCTGTTGGCAATCGCCATACGATAGCCCTCGTCCGTCCGGCCGAGCGCAGCACAGATGCGCTGGAGCACGTCGCTCAAAAGCGTAGATGCCGCGCCCTGCTTTGTTTCGCTGCCGACCTCTTCATTGTCAAAGATGCAGCACACCGGCACGCTTGCGCCGTCCTGCGCGCCAAGGAAGCCTTTCATGCAGCCAAACGCGCATTCCAGGTCATCCAGCTTCGGTGCGGCAATCAACTCCTCCTGCGCACCAAGGACGCTTCCGCGCGTGCGGACGTAGAGGAACAAATCGCTGCCCAGAATATCGTCAGCATTCACGCCAGCCGCCTGCGCAACCAGCGTGCGGAAGCTTCCTGCCGCATTTTCGCCGCCAAACAGCGGCATGGTGTCGATATTCGCCTGGAACTTGGCGTTGTCGTTTGCGCTGCGATTCATGTGAATGGCGACGTTCGGGATAATCAGCAGATCGCGGTCGATGTTCACAAGCTTTGTCGCAATCCTTGCGCGATCGCGCACCATCACGCGCCCGGCCACCGACAGCGGCCGGTCGAGCCACGTGCCCATCAGCATTCCGCCGTACTTTTCGGTGTTTAGCCGCACGCCGGCCTTGCCCGGAAGCTCCGGGTTTTCCTTAATCTTAAACGTTGGCGAGTCACTGTGCGCCGCAGAGATCATAAAGCCCGCAAAATCCGTGCGCGGCACGCGAAATGCAACAACGGACGAGCCGTTGCGCACAACGAAATACTTTCCTCCCGCGTGCAGCTGCCAGCACTGTGTCTCGCGCAGCTGGATATAGCCCTCCTTGCGCAGCATAGCGCAGAAATTTTCCGTTGCGTGGAAGCAGCTGGGGCTGGCTTCGATCAGGTTCAGCAGTTCTTCGGTCAGTTTCATATTTGCACTTCCCTTTTGGTCTATTATGGTTTTCTGCCGATAACATATCATAACGCCGGTTGCTTTGCAACTGCGTGTGTGGTATGATAACCAGTAGAATTTCAAACGACAGGAGCGTTTTTATGAAAAAATCCATTCTCAGAAGCTATGCCCACCTGATCGCCGCCTGCGGCGTCAATGTCCAGAAAGGACAGGAGGTTTTTATCACTGCCGAGCTCGATCAGCCGGAATTTGTGCAGATGGTCGTGGAAGAGTGCTACAAGCTGAAAGCAAAAAAGGTTGTTGTTGACTGGGACTACCAGCCGCTGACAAAGCTTCACGTCCGCTATCAGAGCCAGAAAACGCTCAACACGCTGGACGATTATGTTGAAGCGCGCTGGAAGCACTACACCGAGACCATTCCCTGCCGCATCTATCTGATTTCGGAAGACCCCGACGGCCTGCGCGGCGTCAATCAGGAGAAGATGGCCAAGGCACATCAGGCCAAGTACCCCATCATCAAGGGCTACCGCGACCAGATCGAAAACAAGTACCAGTGGTGCATCGCGGCTGTCCCCGGCGCGGCATGGGCAAAGAAGCTCTTCCCGAAGCTGCGCGTGTCGCAGGCGATCGAAAAGCTGTGGGAGGCCATTCTTTCCACCAGCCGCGTGGACGACGATCCCGTTGCCGCGTGGAATGCGCACAACGAGGATCTGAAAAACCGCTGCGAATATCTGAACAATCTCCACATCCGTGAGCTTCGCTATAAGTCCGCCAATGGCACGGACTTTACTGTCGGCATGATTCCAGAAGCGCAGTTCTGCGGCGGCGGTGAGACGAGCCTGCAAGGCATCTTCTTTAACCCGAACATTCCCACCGAGGAATGCTTTATCTCCCCGATGCGCGGCAAGGCCGAGGGCGTTGTCCATTCGACCAAGCCTTTGTCCTATCAGGGACAGCTGATCGACAACTTCTGGATTCGCTTCCACGAGGGCAAGGCCGTAGAATGGCATGCCGAGCAGAATGAAACGCTGCTGGAAAAGCTCATCACCATGGACGAGGGCAGCTGCTATCTGGGCGAGTGCGCGCTTGTTCCGTTCAACTCCCCGATCAACGAGAGCGGAATTTTGTTCTATAACACACTGTTTGATGAAAATGCCTGCTGCCATCTGGCGCTTGGCATGGGCTTTGCCGACACCATCCGCGATTTTGAAAACAAGACGCTGGACGAGTGCCGCGCACTTGGCGTCAACGACTCGATGATTCATGAGGACTTTATGATCGGCTCGGCTGACCTGTCCATCGACGCCGTCTGTGAGGACGGCAAGACGGTTGCCATCTTCCGCGATGGCACGTGGGCGTTCTAGGGCGTATCTGAAAACACCCAACGCAAAAATTCCTCGCTGCCGGTCACATCATGCGTTTTCAGATACAACCATAGATCTTTGACACCGCTTTTCCTTGTACGGCGGTGCGCGTGGACGACCGTTCAAAACGGAAACCGCAGGGGCTTTCGCCCCTGCGGTTTAGTCGTTCATATACTGTTTGGAGGTAAAGCCATACGGCAGCAGCGCG
>CAKTUT010000028.1 GCA_934621665.1 uncultured Oscillospiraceae bacterium
GGCAAGACAGAAAAAGCAGGTCTGCGAAGCATTCAAAAATATTCCCATTTCTGGACAGTCCCCGCCGCATATGGTAAAATACCTCTGAAAGGTGGGAGCAGCATGAAACAAAATCTTGCGTTCTGGCGTCAGCTGGAGGCATTCGAGCCATTTTGTGAGCAGGAGGAAAATGACCGGCGGCTGATGCTGCAATACAGTACGCTGTTTGACGATCTTTTGACGCGCGATAACGAAATGGCGCATCTGACCGCCTCGGCGTGGATTGTCACGCGCGACCAGAGTCGCGTGCTGCTGGCCTATCACAACCAGTTCCGCTCGTGGGCTTGGCTTGGCGGCCACGCCGACGGCGACGGCGATCTTCTGGCTGTTGCACTGCGCGAGGCGCAGGAGGAATCGGGCATTGTCCACGTCCAGCCGGTTTCGCGCAAGCTTTTTTCCGTGGAGATTCTCCCCGTGGCGCAGCACCGCAAGCATGGGCGCTATGTCTCGGCGCATCTTCATCTGAATGCGACGTATCTTCTGGAGTGCGATGCGTCGGACGCGCTGCGCATCAAGCCCGATGAAAACAGCGGCGTAAAATGGTTTCGCCCCTACGAGGTGGCCGGGGCGGTGTCAGAGCCGGAGATGCGCGTTATCTATCAGAAGCTGATGGACAAGGTCGCGCTGCTATATTGAGCGTATTTGTGCCGCCAGCTCAGCGGTTCGGGACGATGACGGCAAAAAACTGCGTCTCGTCGTCGGTATGGTTCAGAATCGAGTGCGTGTGGCCGTCGGCGCAGAACTCCGCGTCGCCCGCGTACAAAACGCGGCTCACGCCGTCCTCGGTGACGGTGGCGCTGCCGCTCAGAATGTAATACGCCTCGCCGTTCGTCTCATGCGGGTGCACGCCCACCGATTCGCCGGGCTTGAGTGTAATGACGGCCATCAGCTCCGCGCGGCCGCCCAGCTCCTCGGCGGAGAACAGATGGCAGAACGACGGGCTGCCGTTGCCGCCGCGGATGTTGTGTTTGACCTGACGTTCCATTTGTTCCGATGCTTTAAACATAAAAATCCCCTCTTTTTTCGGTTTACGGAAGCGCTTCCGGTTTATTTGTGATATTTGCTTCCGGCCTGAATCGACTCGGCGCGGTACAGCTGCTCCAGCACCATGATCCGCGCCAGATGGTGCGGAAACGTCATGGGCGATATGGAAAGCCGGAAATCTGCTGAGGCCTTGAGCGATGCGTCGAGGCCGAATGACGAGCCGATCAGAAAGCAGGCACTGCTTTTGCCGCTCTGCTTTACACCGGCAAGCATTTTTGCAAGCGCCTCTGACGAGAGCGCCTTTCCCTCAATGGCCATGGCGCAGAGCCAGCTTCCTTTCGGAATTTTGACGCGGATGGCGTCGGCCTCTCTTTTCAGCCCCTGCGCAATCTCTGCATCTGACGGGTTCTCGCTCAGCCGAACCTCCGGCAGCTCAATCAGCTGAAACGTGCAAAGACCGCTCAGACGCTTTTGATACTCTGCCGCGGCGGAAAGATAGAACTTTTCTTTCAGCTTTCCTACGCAGATCAGTGTGATGGAAAACACAGCCTCACCTCGCTCCCTGTTTGACCTTATTTTATCCGAATGGCGGCGCTTTTGCAAGCGCCGCGGAAAGGAAGTGCGCTATGGCGCGGACAGAAAAAAACGAACGCAATTACGGCATTGATGCGCTGAAGCTTGCGTCGATGCTTCTGATTGTCCTGCTGCACGTACTGGGGCAGGGCGGCGTGCTTGGCGCGTGCCAGCCCGGCTCGTGGCGCTATCGCGCGGCGTGGCTGCTGGAAATTGCGGGTTACTGCTCGGTGGGCTGCTTTGCGCTGGCCAGCGGCTATGTCCAGTATGGGCGCGTGCCAAAGCCAGAGCGCCTGATGATGCTGTGGCTGCAAGTCGTGTTCTACGGTCTTGCGGCGTGCGTGCTGTTCCGGATTTTTCTGCCCGGCGCGGTACGTCCGGCAGACATTGTGTGCGCGCTGTTTCCGGTGGTGACGAAGCAGTATTGGTATTTCACGGCTTATTTCGGCCTGTTTTTCCTGATGCCGGTGATTCTGCACGTGCTGGACACGATGGATGCGCGCGCGCAGTGCAGACTTTCCGCTGCGCTTCTGGCGCTGTTCTGCGGCCTGCCCACACTTCAGCTGGTACGGATTTTCTTTCCCAGCCTGCCGCGCGCCGATGTGTTTGTGACAAATAACGGCTACAGTCTGATCTGGCTGGCGGCACTATTCTATCTTGGCGGGCGGATGCGGAAAACAGCGTTTTTTGCAAAAAAATCAGCCGGAACATGGCTGCTTCTCTGCTTCGGTGCAATTGCCGTTACGTGGCTGAGCCAGATCGCCATCCGCGCGCTGACGCTCCGCCTGCATGGGCAGAGCATCGACGAGGATTTTTTCATCCGCTTCACTTCACCCACTGTACTGGCGGCATCTGTGTGCCTGATGGGCTTTTTCGCGCGTCTGCGCGTGGGCGATGCGGCGGCGCGCGTGCTCAAAGCGCTCTCGCCGCTCTCGTTCGGCGTGTATCTGGTGCATGTCCAGCCGCTGGTATGGGAGCACGTGATGAAAGGCCGCTTTGCAGCCTTTGCCGAAAAGCCGCTTGCAACTATGGTACTGTGCATCCTCAGCGCGGCGCTGGCCATTTTCCTGCTGGCGCTGGCAGTTGACGCCGTGCGGCAGCTTCTGTTCCGCGCGCTGCGTGTGGAGCGCGCCTGCAAGGCGCTGTGCAAAAAGCTGGAGCGGTAACGCAAAGCCGCACCTGGTGCGAGGTACACCTTGCACGGGCGGACGGCTCTGCCCGCCCGTGTTTGCAGCGATCACTGCACCTGTAGGGGGCAGATGGCGAGCGCAGCCGCCAGCGACGTAAGGAGCGCTACGGATGCGGCTCACCCCTTTGGGTGCAATAGAAAAAGCGGGTCTGCGACGCGATCGCTGCGGCGCTGCCGTACTCAAGAATCTTCAGATGCATCAGATGCATCTGTATGTTCTTCCGGTTCGGGCGGCAGGAAGCGCGCATACTTTTTAAAGCGGCGCTCATATTTTCCGTGGTGCGTGAACAGCGGGCGAATGATAGAAAAGCCAGCCAGCGCAATGGCAAGCGCAAGCGGTATCATCCACAGCAGTGGATTGCGCACCAGTACGGCGGCCGCCTGATTGATGGCGTCAGGCATGTCGGGCTGCACGCCGTCATCCGCGGCGGACGGTTGACCGGACACTGCTTCCGCCGACGACACTTGCTCCGTCTTCGCCGGTTCGGCGGCAAAAACGGACGCGCAGCAAAGTAAAATCAGAAGAAGCAGCGCCGCAGCGCGGTGAAAGCATCGAAATCGCAAACAAAACCCTCCAAAAGCATCTCTTGTTGAGCCATCATACCGCAAACGCGGAAAATAATCAAGCATACCGCACACTTGGATGCAGTGCGGCATATAGTAGGTGTAGCAGCAAACTGAATTGGCTCCAAGGAGTGATTGCATGAGTTCAACGATCAATAACTATACCACAACCGGCAGTCAGGGCGGCTGCGGCACGCAGTCATGCTGCGCACCGCAGCAGGAGAACTGCCGTGAGCAGACGGCAGCGGAGCAGGAGAATCTGTGCGGCTGCGAGGATGCAGAAGAGACGTGCGCCTGTCGTGACAGCATTGCCGCGGCACTTCAGCTGCTTTGCAGCGGCGATCTGCCGGCGCTGGTTGACTTTAACCGGTTCGCATTTCTGACCGACAATTTTCAGATTGGCGCATACCTTGTATGCCCGTGCGGCCAGACCGGCACATACGACAATCTTTCCGATACGCTGACGGGTTCGTTCAACCGCTTTACGCCGTGCTCGTGCGAGCTGATCGACGTGTCGGGGACAGTCTATGGTCCAACGCCCTATCAGAGCCCGCAGACACTGGCCGCGGCCTTTACCGCCATTGGGGAGAACCTTGACGGCGTAGATGACGTGCAGGGCGTAATCAACGCCGTCAATGCGTTGGCGCAGCGGATTGACCCAGACAACGAAAATTACCGTCCGGCGCTGCTCAATGCATTTTTGCCGCTGCTTGGCGCGTGCTCGTGCCCAAATCTGTCGGTCAGCGAGGTGTCACTTTGCGCGCTGCGTGCCATTGCATTCGAGCCATCCGGCACGACGGCGGAGCAGCAGGCGTACAACTATCAGGCAGCAAAGCAGAGCCTGCTTCAGATTCTGCGGCCAAAGTGCCCGCCTCCCTGCAAGCCGTGCCGTCCGCCGCAGCCAAAGCCCTGCCGTGTGCCGCCGTGCTGCGAGAACAAGGGCATCCTCTCGTCGATGGATCGGTGCGGCATGGCGCACACCGTGTCGCTGACAGCGGGAAATCTGCTATTGGTCGGTGCGACGCTGCTTGGCAGCATCGGAAACGCGCTGATTCTCAGCAGCGATGCCGACAGCCGCTTCTACATTGTCTGCACCGAGCAGGTGGAATTCATCGGATAAACAGAAAGCAAAACGGGTCTGCCGCATTTGCGGCAGACCCATTTGAGCTTGTCAAAAAAGTATTTTTGACAAGCTCTCAAACGCGATCCGCTTCGCTGGGTTCGCGTTTGAAAAAGGTTGCGTGCCGCTGCGCGCATAATTTGTGCGCGAATTGCGCACAAATTCCACACTTGCGGCACGTAGTGTGTTTTGCCCGACGTACACGCCGCCGGGCAAAACGGATTCAAACTTTATTCCGCCGTGCGCGGCGGAACTCTACGAGGTTTTTCAACAGGCTAAAATGGGTCTGCCGCATTTGCGGCAGACCCATTTTTATGATTGGTATCGTATCATGCCAATCGTGAACAGGGGCGGACAGCGTCCGCCCCGATCGTACACAGCGTTTAAATGTGCCAAATCTCTTCGGCGTACTGCCGAATGGTGCGGTCGGACGAGAACTTGCCCGCCGAGGCGGTATTCTCCAGACACTTGCGGCCGAAGGCCAGCCGGTCGCGGTAATCGCGGTTGGCGCGCAGTCTTGCCTGCTGATACGAGGCAAAATCATACAGTGTAAAGTAGTGGTCGGCGCGATGCCAGTTTGCACCGTCAAGCAGCGCTTCATACAGCTCGCGCTGCTCGTCGTCGGTTGCAACTGTTCCGTCAATCAGCGTATCCACCGCGCGGCGCAGGTTTGCGTCCTGCTCATAAAGATCGCGCGCACAATAGCTCTCACGGATGGCGTCCAGCTGTTCCACCGTTGCACCGAAAATATAGTTGTTTTCCGCACCCGCCTGCTCCACGATTTCCACGTTTGCGCCGTCCATTGTGCCAAGCGTAACTGCGCCGTTGAGCATCAGCTTCATGTTGCCCGTGCCAGAGGCCTCTGTACCGGCAGGCGAAATCTGCTCAGAGATGTCAGCGGCGGGGATAATATGCTCGGCATACGAGCAGTTATAGTTCTGTACAAACACCACCTGAAGCCGGTCGCGCGTCTGCGCGTCGGCGTTGACAAGACGTGCCACGCGATTGATGTAGCGGATAATCGCCTTGGCGCGGCGATAGCCGGGGGCTGCCTTTGCGCCAAAGATAACTGCCGTGGGCGTAAAGTCGGTCAGGCTGCCATCTTTCAGCCGCAGATAGATATCCATGACGGAAAGTGCGTTCATCAGCTGCCGCTTATACTCGTGCAGGCGCTTGACCTGTACGTCAAAGATAAAGCCCGGATTCAGCATCACGCCCTCGCGTTGCGCAATTACGGCGCACAGCTGGCGCTTCTTTTCCAGCTTGATGGCGTTAAACTCCTTGACGACCATGTCGTCAATTTTATCCTTGAGCGCTGACAGACGGTCAAGGTCGGTCAAGAAGCCGCCGCCGATGCGGCTTTCAATCAGACCGCACAGTTCGGGATTGCAAAGCCCCAGCCAGCGGCGCGGCGTAATACCGTTCGTCTTGTTCTGGAAGCGTTCGGGATAGACGGCATACCAGTCCTTGAAGAGGTCTTTTTTCAAAATTTCCGAGTGAATCTCGGCCACGCCGTTGACGGCGCTGGACACATAGACGGAAAGATCCGCCATATTGACCGTGCCGTTGTGAATGATGGCAAGATTCGTTCCGGGCAGCTCACGGTGCAGGCGCTCGTCAATTTTCTCAATGATCGTGCAGATTTCCGGCACAACCGATCGCAGCAGCTCCATATCCCACTTTTCCAGCGCCTCAATCATAACGGTGTGGTTTGTGTAGGAAAATACCTTTGCCGCGATGTGGAACGCCGCCTCAAAATCCATGCCCTCATCCATCAAAAGGCGGATGAGCTCCGGGATGGACATGGCTGGGTGCGTGTCGTTCAGCTGGATGGCCGTAAACTCCGCCAGCCGGTACAGATCGTCGCCGTGCGCCGAGCGGTAGTCCCGCAGAATATCCTGAAGCGATGCGCTGGAGAGCACATACTGCTGACGGATGCGCAGGCGCTTGCCGTCGGGTGTGGAGTCGTTGGGATACAGCACGCGCGTGATGTCCTCGGCGCGGTTTTTGCTTTCAATCGCGCCGTCATAGTCCTGATTGTTGAACGCATCAAAGTCCAGCTCCTGCTCGGCCTCGCACTGCCACAGGCGGAGCGTGCCGATGGTGTCGGTCTCATAGCCGATTACCGGCATATCATACGGCACGGCCACAACGGTCTGGTCAGCAAACTTTACGCGCACAGCGCGCTTGTCGCGGCGGTGACTCCATGGGTCGCCGTATTTTGTCCAGTCGTCGGCGTTTTCGCGCTGGCTGCCGTCGCGGTCAAAGCTCTGGCGGAACAGGCCAAAACGGTAGCGCAGTCCATAGCCCGTCAAAGGCAGGTCGCACGTGGCGGCGCTGTCAAGGAAGCACGCGGCCAAGCGGCCAAGGCCGCCGTTACCAAGCGCGGCGTCCTCAATTTCCTCCAGACACGCAAGGTCAACGCCCTTTTCGGCAAATGCTGCGCGGATTGGCTCAAGAATACCCATGTTGAACAGATTATTATAGATCAGCCGTCCCACCAGATACTCGGCAGAAAAATAGAACGCGCGGCGGCCCTGTGCCTGACGGCGGCGGGTCTCGGTCCAGTTTTCGCTGCATTCCATCATCAGCGCCGCGCCAAGACACTCATGCAGCCGCTCGGGGCTGGTCTGCTGAAGCGTCTCGTCGTGCCGCAGGCGGACAAGCGCCTCGGTTTGCAGGACAATCTTGTTGACGTCATAGCTCATAAAAACATACTCCCAGTTTATGCTCAGTTTGTGCGATTTCACATGGAAATCCCGTGCGATACGCACATTTTTATTGCCTAATTATACTCTTCCGGCGCGGCTTGTCAAGTCTGCAATCCGTGTGGCAAGCGGCGCGGTCAATTGCCCCGGCACAAGACGCCAGCGCCAGTTCCGCTCGTTCATCACGCCGGGCTCATTCATGCGAGCCGCCGCGCCAAGACGCAGATAGTCCTGCATCTGCGCAATGAACAGCCCTGCCTTTGACTGCATTCCCGCGTCCAGAATCCCGTCCGCCAGATCGTCCGATGGCTTCAGGCGCAGATAGCGCCGCGCATAGCTGCGGCTTGCGGGGGACATCTCCTCGCAGAACTGCGAAAGCGTCTGGTTGTCGTGCGTGCCGGTATAGCAGATGCACGTCTCGCCGAAGCGGCGCGGCAGATAGTCGCTTTTCTCCGACGGATCAAACGCAAATTCCAGCACTTTCATCCCCGGAAAGCCAGAATCCCGCACCAGCCGCCGCACGGCGGGCGTTAAAAAGCCCAGATCCTCGGCCACAAACTGCGTCTGCGGGAATGACGCTTTCAGCGCGTCAATCAGCGCCATGCCCGGTCCTTTTACCCAGCGGCCGCAGCGCGCGGTACGGTTTTGCGCCGGAATACTCCAATAGCTGCTGATGCCGCGGAAGTGGTCGATGCGCACCGCGTCAAAACGCGCAGCCGCCGCACCCGCGCGGCGAAGCCACCATGCATAGCTATCCCTCGCCATGCATTCCCAGTCATAGAGCGGATTGCCCCAATACTGACCCGTGCGGCTGAAGCCATCGGGCGGACAGCCCGCCACGGCGCGCAGACGGCGCGTGCGCGTCAGCTGGAACATCTCGGGATTTGCCCATACGTCCACGCTGTCATACGGCACATAGATCGGCAGATCGCCCAGGATTTTAACGTTTTTCGCCCGGGCGTAGTCATGCAGTGCGCGCCACTGCACGTCAAATACATACTGTATGAATCGCTCGTATTCCATTTCCTCATGGAGCTCTGCCGCATAGCGCGCGCACGCGTCCGCGCGGTGCAGCCGAAGCGCCTGCGGCCAGCAGCTCCACGGTGCGCCGGAAAAATGCGCCTTGAGCGCCATAAACAGTGCGTGCTCCGACAGCCACGCGTCGTTCCTTTCACAAAAATCCCGATAGTCCGCCGGTATTTGCTGCCGGAACGCAGCAAACGCCTGTTTCAGCAGCTTTGGCCGCTCACGATAGAGCAGGCTGTAGTCCGTCTGTGATGCGTCCGCGCCCCAGTCTATGCGCTGCACATCCTCGCGGCGCAGCCACCCGGCCTCCACAAGCCCCTCGGGGTCGATAAAATAGGGATTTCCTGCATATGACGACGGCGACTGATACGGTGAATCGCCATAGCCTGTCGGCCCGACGGGCAAAATCTGCCACCAGCGCTGTCCGGCTGCGTGCAGAAAGTCCACAAACGCGCGCGCCGCGCCGCCGAGATTCCCTACGCCGTAGTCTGACGGCAGGGAAGAAATATGCAGAAGAATTCCGCTGCTTCGTTCCATGTTTTCCCCCACAATCGGACGGGATACCGCCCCATGTATTTCTCTTTTCCCTATTATATTCGATTTTATAAAATGAGCAAGTAAAATTGCCGGTTCGGTTTGCAAAGCATCGCGCTTTTTGCTACAATAAAAAGAAATTGTGCTGTTTGGAGGCCTCTATACATGAACCGTCTATTTAATCTGGATTCGCCGATTATGCAATTTCTCTCCCGCGTAGCGGATCTGGTGATTCTGAATCTGCTGTGGCTGGTGCTCTGCGTGCCCATCATTACGGCGGGCGCCGCCACCACGGCGCTGTATCGCGTGTGTCTTGACATGGCCGCCGAGAGCGACAGCGGCATTGTGTCCACGTTCTTCCGCACGTTCAAGCGCGAGTTTAAGCCCGCCACGCTCACGTGGCTGGTGCTGCTTGTGCCGACGATTCTGTGTGCGCTCAACATCTGGCTGCTGCTTTCCGGCGCGCTGAACGCGTCCATCATCATGCCAGCCATTTGCCTGCTGCCGCTGCTGATTCTGGTGTTTGTCTATGCGTATGTGTTTGGCTATATCGCGCTGTTTGAAAATGGCGTCTGGCAGACGCTGCGCAATGCGCTTCTGCTGAGCATTGCGAATCTGCCGCGCACGCTTTTGATGAGTCTGCTGAACCTGATTCCCGTGATTTGGCTGCTGATCCATCCGGTGTCGTTTTTGCGCGTTGGCATCATATGGATTCTCATCGGCTTTGCGCTGACGGCGTATGTCAACGCGCGGATTTTGCGCAAGGTCTTTACCAAGTTCTCGCCCGAGCTTGCCGAGCGCGATCAGGCCGGCCGCGGCGGAGAAGAATCGTAAGCGATGGAGCTTGCGGGCTATCTCATCCGCGCCGAGCGTCTGTGCCGCGGATGGAGTCAGAGCGGACTTTGCCGAGGCATCTGCGCCGCATCCTATCTTTCAAAGCTTGAGCAGGGCAAGGCACAGGCATCGGAAGAGATCGTCCGGCAGCTGTTTGCGCGGTTGGATCTTTCCTATGACGCTGCGCCGGAGGTGTGCCAGACGCTGGACGTGTGCCGCGAAGCGCTCTTTTCCGGCGCGAACGAGCAGTTTGCGACACAGTTCCAGACGCTTCTGCCACAGGCAGATACGCTCCGGCGAAGCGTACTGGCGGCGGACTTCCTGCTGCTGAACGCGTTCTATAACGACGAGACAAAGCCGCTTGAGGCGGAGATTGAGCCATTTTTGACACAGCCGCAGCTTGCCATGCAGCGTGCGCTCCAGCTGAACTTTTCTGCGGCGCTTGCGCTTGACCCGCAGCCGTTTTACCGGATGATGGAGGGCGTTGTCAGCTATCGCAAAGGCGGCTATGCTGCGGCGGTGGAGTCGCTTCAGCGCGCATACACGGCGGCAAGCGAACAGGGGCTTGTCCCGCTGATGCTGCTGTGCAGGGTGTATCTTGGCAACTGCTATTCCGATCAGGGCAACTGTGAGCAGCTGCGCATGCACTACACTGTAGCGCTGCGCCTCGCCAAGGCGCTCGGAGACCACGAGATGCTGCGCGCGATCGACTACAACATCTATTCCAGCGCACTTGAGCAGGGCGATATCGAGCTGGCGCTGCGCTATTTCGCCTCGCTTTCGCAGCCGACGGTGATGGAGCTTCACAAGCTTGCTATCTGCTACGAAAAGCTTGGCCAGACAGCCAACGCGCTGCGCGTGCTGGATGACGCGGAGCTTCTTTGTGCAGATGATACACGCGCGCCGCTGGCGCGCGAGATGCTGGCGCTTGTCCGCTTCCGTGCGGCGCATCCGGACTATCTGCATCTGCCGGAGTACGGCGCGCTGCTGTGCCAGACGTTTGAACAGATCCGCGAAACACTCCCCATGGGCTATACACGATTTCACCTGCCATGGATGCTGGAATGGTATCAGGCCTCGCGTCAATACCGTCAGGCGTTCCACCTTTTGAAGAGCTTTCCTTAATACTGTCGCTTAAGAGGAATTTAACCCCTTGTTCCGGCTCGAATTTTCCCGGAACAAGGGGATTTCCTTTCCTCACGACGCGTGCTATGCTGTTTGTGAGGTGAGGGAAAATGAAGAAAACACTCTGGACGGAGAATTTTATCCGCATCACGCTTGCCACCGCGCTTGGCGCAACGGGCGGGATTATCAGCGGCTTTGCGCTGTCGTTTCTTGTTTTTGACGAGACGGGCAGCACGCTTGCCGCAGCGCTGACGGTGGCAATTCAGCTGTGTCCCAGCTTGATTCTACCGCTTTTTATCGCGCCGGCGATGGATCGGCTGCCGCGCAAGCCGTTTCTGGTGGGCGGCGACGTGGTAAACGGCATTTTATACGCGGCGGCGGGCGCGTTTTTGCTGCGCTTTCCGTTTTCGTACACGGCGTATCTTGGATTTTCACTGCTGCTCGCGTGTTTGAGCGCGTTTGATGAGCTGGCCTATACCAGCTTTTATCCGCAGCTGCTGTCCGAGGGCTTTGAGGAAAAGGGCTATACCGTCTCATCCATGCTCTATCCGGTGCTAAAGGTACTGATGATGCCACTGGCGGCAGTGCTGTACCGCACGTTTGGCGTGGCAAAGCTGCTGCTTTTGCAGGCGGCGCTGTCGCTGCTGGCCGCCGCGATTGAAAGCCGCATTCGCGTGACGGAGACGCCGCGCGCGGCAGAGGAGCGATATACTCCGCGCGCATGGCTGCGCGATCTGCGCGAGGCCGCCGCATATCTGCGGCAGGAAAAGGGGCTTCGCAGCATCTATGCCTACAGCGCCGTGACAAACGGGATGGCATATGGCTACTCACCGCTGATTATTGCGTTTTTCCGTGTTGCGCCGGGGCTTACAATGACGATGTACTCCTTTTTCTCCGTGGCGGAGTTTGCCGGGCGGACGCTTGGCGGCGCGGTGCGCTACCGCTGGAGCATCAAGCCGGAAAAGCGCTTTGCGTTTATCTTTTCGGTCTATCAGTTCTATGAAACCATGGACGCGTGCCTTTTGTGGCTTCCGTATCCGCTGATGCTCGTCAACCGCGCTGTGTGCGGCTTTCTTGGCATCAACAGCGCCACCATCCGGCAGTCGGCGGTGCAGCGGTATCTGCCCGAGCAGCTGCGCGCCCGGATTAACGCGTTTGAGAGCATGCTCCTGACCGCCGCGGGGAGTGTTTTGTCGCTTGGCGTGGGAGCGCTCGGCGAGGTGCTGGACTATCGCGTGTGCATGACGATCTGCGGCATTGTGACGATTCTGGTGTGCTTTTTGACGGTTTTTCGCAATCGAAAGGACGTAAAACGCGTTCTTGCCTATCAGCAGCAGGCATAATTTGTGCTGAATTCACAGTAAATATTGCATTTTTCTCCATTTCCGTTTAGAATAGCGTTGGACGCTATTCCATTGGAAATGAGGCGACACAATGATTTTTGATACGATTATCTCCGGCGGCACGCTGGTTGACGGTCTGGGCGGCGAGCCGTTTGTCGGCGACATCGCCATTCTGGACGGGAAGATCAAGGCTGTGGGCTGGCTGCCCGGCGCGCAGGCCAGAACACGCATTGACGCGGCGGGACGCTATGTCACGCCCGGCTTCTGGGATATTCACCGCCACGCCGACGCGGCGGTGTTCCGTCCGGGCTTTGGCCGGCTGGAGCTGGCGCAAGGGCTGACGACGATTATCAACGGCAACTGCGGTCTGCCTGTTGCGCCCGCGCCTGAAGCGCGGCGGCAGGAGATCTATGACTATCTCGCTCCCGTCACCGGGCAGATGGACGCGGCGGTTGATACGTCCACCATGCAGGGTTATCTTGACGCGGCAGCGCAGACGGCGCTTCCGCTGAACGTGGCTATGCTGGCGGGGCTTGGCACAATCCGCGCCTGCGTCGCAGGCTATGGTACAGACCGGCTGAGCGCAGAGCAGGTGCGCCAGATTCAGGCGCAGCTTGAAGCGTCGCTTGCAGGCGGCGCAGTCGGTCTGTCGCTCGGTCTTGGCTATGCGCCGGAGTGCTTTTATACGACCGACGGCCTGATTGAGGCACTTGCGCCGCTGCGCGAAAGCGGTACGGTTATCACCGTCCATATGCGTCAGGAGGGCGCGGGTGTCGTTACGGCGCTTGCCGAGATGATCGACGTGGCGCGCGCGCTGCGCACGCCGGTGCACATCAGCCACCTTAAGGGTATGGGCCGCGAAAACTGGCGCACTGCCGTGCCGCAGATGCTTCAGATGATGGCGCAGGCGCGCGAGGATGGAATTGACCTCTCGTGCGACCTTTATCCGTATGAGGCCGGTTCCACGCAGCTGATTCACGTGCTGCCGCCCGAGTGCCAGCGCGGCGGCCTTGATGCACTGAGTGAAAATCTGCGAAAGCCCGCATTCCGTGCGCAGCTGCGCGAGCGGATGGAAACCGGCGCGGACTTTGAAAATATTGTCCGTCTGGTTGGATGGGAAAACGTGCGTGTAACCACGCTTGCAAGCGGTGCGCACCCGGACTATATCGGAAAGTCCATTGCCGAGCTTGCCGCGCAGGCGGGCTGCGACGCATATGAATTTGCATTCGATCTGCTTGCGGACGAGCACTGCCTTGTTACGATGATTGACTTTATCGCAAACGAGGACGATATCTGTGATATCCTGCGCGACCCGTTCAGCGGCGTAATCTCCGACAGCACCTACCCGACCGGCGGGCGGCTGCATCCGCGCGTCTACGGCACATATGCGCGCCTGCTGGAGCGCTATGTGCGCGAAAAGCAGGTACTCACGCTGCCGCAGGCTGTCAGGAAAGTCACGTCACAGGCGGCAGACCTGTTCGGTTTTGTGCGCAAGGGGCGGCTGATTCCCGGCTGCGACGCTGATATCTGCGTATTTGACCTTGCGCGCGTGCATGAGGCAGGAAGCTATCTTGACCCCGAGCAGCTGGCGCAGGGCATGGACGAGGTGATCGTCGGCGGCGTGCGCGCAATTCGTGCGGGGCAGTTTACCGGCGAGACCGGCGGAAAGGTTCTTAGAAAATAGGCGGAGGGTGTCCCAAAGCCTCCCTTGCATAAAGAAACATCCTGTGGGGGGTAGACGACGCTGTCCGCCCGAAGCCTGCGATTACCGCCGCACCCGTGGGGCAGATGGCGAGCGCAGCCGTCAGCGGCGTAAGGAGCGCTGCGGATGCGGCCAACCCCTTGCGGGTGCACATCCGCCCGGCAAAACAGCTTGCCTATCTGAGGGGTCGATGTGGGCATCGACCCCTCCAAGCTTTTTCTGGCACGCCTCGTCCTCGCAAGCTCCATATTCCTCGTCCCGCCGCAAGCGGCAGGCCTCGTCCATT
>CAKTUT010000029.1 GCA_934621665.1 uncultured Oscillospiraceae bacterium
TCATTCGGCTGTATGAGCCGGATGGAAGCACAGATGTGCTGGTTGACAATCTGCCCACAAGCGCGGGCGTCCGAATTTACAATAACTGCGCATTTGACATTACCTGTAGGAATCCGGAAATGACACGGCTGCGCGAAGAACATAAAGGAGACTATTGGTCGGAGTACTGGACGTCATTGGACGAAAAAAGCCGTGCGAGTTCAATGGAGCTCTACAAAAATGCAAACCCAGACTACGTGGACGACGGCGGCGTGCCGCCCTATGACGAGAGTCTTATAAGTGAGGATCTGATAGGGGGCTGCTCCGGAGATGTCGTTGAAAAATGGGTATGGGAGCACTATGGCGTGCCGGACGAGATTGAATACTATTGCGACACACTCACAGGCTATCACAAGCTTATGTACTACTCCTTTTACGGCTTCCAGTACTTTTTCCCAGACGGTACTCCGTGGGAAGGGCAGAGAGAAGCCTACGGCACAGGCAGTAACTTTGAGGGCTTGGAATTCTGGCGCTTTTTGCCCTCAGATGATTAACGCAGAAATGCCGCAGGGATTTCCCTGCGGCATTTCACTCATGTTGCGCTGCTTTGTGCAGAAAATGCGCTGTCAACCCACTGAATGTAGGGCTTCAAATTGATTTTGGGGCGGCAGTCAAGCGCAATATACGGCTCCACATACAGCCCATTTGATGTCAGGCGGTTCTTTCTGGATGCAACCAGATCCTCGATAATCTGCTTCTGCGAAACATAGGCCAAGATTGCCTCATCAATCCGTTGCTCCACCGTCTGGTCCGCCACAAGAATGCGGTTCGCCCGCAGCGCAGCGGGACGGCCATTTACCAGCGCGTCCTCTGGGTCGAAATCCGCCCAGACAGAATATTGAAGCGTAGAGCGCACGGCGTGCGGCGTACCACAGTCGACAAGCGCGGCGTCACCGGCCTGCGGCACGTCAAAGCTTGCCATCAGATAGGCCGCCCAGTGGTCAATGTGCTCATGGTAGTGGTTCGGGAGCATGACACGGGTGACTTTTTTCTCGCGCAGAAAGCGCAGAATGCGCGGCATATCACCGGGCGTGCCGTCAGCCTTTGTCCAGCCGAGATTTCCGATGGCCGAGAAGTCCGGGAAGTTCATCCGCAGAATGTGATCAGCCGGAATGCCGAGCCGCGCATAGCAGTCATCCGTCTCGCGGGCACGCACGGCTTCAATTGTGGTCTTTTCCGCAATGGTGCTGTAGCCTGCGTCACCCCGGCAGAAGATCACGACATACACCTCTGCACCTGCCTGCTGTGCAGCCAGCATGGCATAGCCTGCGCCCAGAATTGCATCGTCGTCGTGCGGGCTCATCACAGCCAGAACCTCGTCCGCTCCAAAGCCGGGGAACAGTACGTCAAGCTTATCTGAAACCTCGTTCGTATCGGTATTGCAGTATGTAAACCTCATGCGGCCTTACCCCCAACGCAAAAGCGTTTTTTAGGAAGCTCAATAGCCAGCGCCGACCAGATGCTGCAGCCGGACAGGCAGGTCATTGAGCACCTCAACGCGGCGGCCAAACTTGCCGAGCGTTTTCTCCACCAGCACATAGTCAAACTCAGGAATGATCACGTCATTCCAGCTGCTGCCGAAGCCGCGTGCGGCTACGTCCAGCATCATGACAATCTGGTTGCCAAGCGGCTCCTCGGAGTTGAGCGTAATTGCACCATAGAATTCCTGACACTCGGTGTAGCCGGAGTTGTGTGTGCCGGTGTAGGGCTTGAGCATGGCGAGGTCGATGGGCTTGCCGACGCGGCGGCTGACCTCATCGCGGTGCTGCTCAAAGTAGTCCACCAGCGCCTGCTCCTGAAGCTTGGCGGGCAGATTGTTTTCAGCTACGCGGATGTACGCGTCAAGGCCAACCTGATAGGCGTTGTCCACAAAGTCCAGCCAGTATTTCTGCGCCTCAGTCAGCTGGCCGTTCGGGCCTGTACATACGACGCTGCACCGTTCACAGGCTGTCAGGCCGTCCATCGTAGGCGCAACGCCGACATGAACAAAGTCGCCCTCGCGGATGACATGGTTCAGCGCCTTGCCAATGATGCTGCGGTTATCCTCGCCGCTTGTCACCATCACATCAAAGCCAAGCTCCTCTGCGCCAAGCTCACTTGCCACGGCGTAGCCCCACTGCGCAACCTGTGTTTGAAGCATCCCGGGTTTCATAACAGCCAGCATAGCCTCGACCATCACGTCGGAGATCTTTGCCGCCTGACGCGTCAGTTCCATTTCGATATCGGACTTTTCGTATTTGATTTTATAGTAGATTTCCTGCGCGTCACGGAGGTTGCCCTTGCCGACATAGCCCTCAAACCACTCGAAAATGCTCACCGGCATGACGGCGCGGGGCGTCAGCAGTGCAAGAGCCTTGGGTTTGCCGCCGCAGATATCCTCCACCACGTCCTCCATACGCTCAACATCAACAGGATACTCCTCGTCAGCCAGTTTCAGCATCTCCACACGGCCGACGCGGCAGCCGGAGCGCGGCGAAAGCTGCTCGGCAACATAGCAGCCCTCAAGGCCTGCCAGAATTGCAAAGCCGTTTTTGCCGACGATACCGGCAACCGGCTCAACGGAAATGTTGGTGTTGCCGCCAAGGTATGGCACATCGCCGTGATAGTGCTCATCGGAATAGACGATACCGCCGTCAAAGCCTGCCGCAGCCAGTGCCTGATAAACGGCTTTCTGACGGCGCTGGAACTCTTCTCTGCCGACGCGAAGCGTTTTGTCGATCTTTGGCGCGCGGGAGAGCACGTCCGCGACGATGTTTGCCTGCTTGCTCCATTCGTGAATGTTAACCATAGCGGCCTCCTTATTGCTGTAAGCATCTGTTTGCGCTGCTGTGCCCGCTTCCATTGTGAGGGATTGTTGGCAGGCAGCGCAGTAATTTTCAAGATAATTATATCGTGAAAGCCGTATCAATCGCAATTGACGTATCCAACAAAGTATGTGCTTCCAATATGTCCCAGAATGGCGGCGCGATGGGGACCGCTATTTTACAGGTAGTCCCGTTTGCGTTTTGATCGAACCTGTGATAGACGAGGGCCAAGGTCGAATCAATTTGAGGGCACACTGTCCTCGTCGGACGAGGGCGAGATATACTGGCTCGGGTTGGATGAAATCAAGTGGCGTGACCAGATGGTCACGCCACTTTGTATCTGTTATTCATCCTCTGCAACGGTCGCCGCTTCCTCCGCTGCGGCCACGGCCACCTGATCGCGGCTGAAGCCATGCACCCAGTCGGAGAAAAGGTAATAGCACAGATAGATGACGGAGCTGAGACTCCACGTGATGGGATATGCCCAGAAAATATACTGAATCTCATGCGTAATGCGCATGACAATCGTGATATACGCAATACGAATCACACACCAGCACAGCAGCATGATCGTCATTGGCACGAACGCCTTGCCTGCGCCGCGGCAGACCGACGCGATGGCGTGCGAGAACGCAAGCAAACAGTAGAACAGCGTCACCGTCCGCGCCTGCAAAACGCCCACAGCAATGACCTCCGGCGTTTCGGTAAACCAGCCGATGAACCACGGTGCGCCAAGATAAATGCCCACGCCGATCAATTCGGCCAGAATGACCGACGACCAGATGCCAAAGCGCGCACCAGTTTTCGCGCGCTCGTATTCGCACGCGCCAAGATTCTGGCTGATATAGGTGGTCAGCGCCATGGTAAAGCTTGTGATCGGCAGGAAGCCGAAGCCCTCAATCTTGGAGTATGCGCCATAGCCCGCCATGGCGATCTTGCCGAACGAGTTGATGTTCGTCTGGACAATGACATTTGCAAAGCCAATCACCGAGTTCTGGATGCCGGACGGCAGACCGTAACGGATAATCAGGCCGGTCATCTCACGGTCAATTTTGAGCTTTTTCAGCTCAATCTGATAGATCGTGCCCTTCTTTGACAGATGGATAAAGCAGAGCACAGCGCTTGCCGCCTGCGAGATGGTGGTGGCCACAGCCGCCGACCACACGCCCCAGTGGAACACGCCGATAAACAGCAGGTCAAGGGCAATGTTGACAAGCGACGAGAAAATCAGATAGTAGAGCGGACGCTGGCTGTCGCCAAGGGCGTTCATAATGCTCTTGCAGACGTTATACAGCACAACCGCGATCACGCCGACAAAGTAATAGCGGAAATAGGCAATCGCGTCCGGCAGAACGTCGGGGTCAGTGCCCATCCATCGCAAAAATGTCGGCGTAAAGACCACGCCTACCACCGTCATTACAATGCCGGCCAGGATGCCAAGCGCCAGATTCGTGTGAATTGCACGCGAGACGCGCTCACGGTCGCCTGCGCCGAAATAGCGGGAAATGACGACGCCCGCGCCCATGGTCGTGCCGACAAAGAAGCTGGTCAGCAGGAAAATGAGCGTACCGGACGAGCTGACCGCCGCCAGCGCCTCATCGCCCAGAAATTTACCGACAATCAGCGAGTCGGCTGTATTATACAACTGCTGAAACACCTGACTTAAAAACGTCGGCATCGCAAAGCCAAGGATCAATCGCCACGGACTGCCGTGGGTCATGTCCTTAATGGTACCGTTCAATGGAATACCCCTTTCTACAATCTGAAAAAGTCAAATCGAAAAGATAAGCGCCGCAAAGCGGCGCTTATTGTAAAATCTATTCAAATGATAGCAGAAGCAGGTGGATTTTGCAACCCCCGGGCGCGTATTTCTATTTATAATTATGCGCGGCTTTCATTCCTGCGCGCCGGAAGCTTGCGGGCATTGTCCATTCAGATCATGAACAGCGCCTCACGGATGGTCTCACAGACGCTCGGATGCGGGAATACGATCTTGTCCAGATGCTGCACCGGAGACTTGGAATAGACCATCATCGCCGCGCCATAGATCATCTCGGAGGCATAGCTGCCGACAATCTGCACCCCCGCGACGCACCGACGGTCAAGATCGTAGACAATCTTACAGAAGCCGTCGCCGGTGCGGTTCTCGGCCACGTAGCGCCCCGACATCATCATGGAGGCCTTGACCACCTTGACGTTCATGCCCTTTTCCTTTGCGCTCTGTTCCGTCTCGCCCACACAGGCAACCTCAGGCGTGGTGTAAATCACAGATGGAATGACGTTATAGTCGATTCTGTCCTTTTTGCCCAACATATGGTTGACGGCAACCTCGGCTTCGCGATATGCCGTGTGTGCCAGCATCAGCTTTCCGTTGCAATCGCCGATGGCGTAGACGCCGTGGACGTTGGTACGCAGGTGTTCGTCGGTGACAATCGCGCCGCGCTCGGTGTGAATTTCAAGCTCGTCCAGCGGCAGCCCGCCGCAGTTGGCACGCCGTCCGGCGGCCAGCAGCACACGGTCGCATGCGACGGTGTGTACCCCCGCCGCATCCTCATATGTGACGCTGTCCGCGCCGATGGCTTTCACACCGGCAGAAAGCTTAAACTCCATGCCGAGCTTTGCATACGTTTTCATCAGGATATTGCAGATCTCTGGGTCGGTATTGCCTGCAATCTTCGGCATCATCTCAATAACGATTACCTTGACGCCGACGGTGGCAAAATAACATGCCATCTCAAGGCCGATTACGCCGCCGCCGATGCAGACAAGCGTTTTCGGCAGCGTTTTCAGATCCAGAATTTCGCGGTTTGTCATGACAAAGCCGTTGGCAAGTCCCTCCTGTACGCCCGGAATCGGCGGCACTGCCGCAACCGAGCCGGTAGCAATAACCAGATGCTTGCCGGAGACAGCCTCGCCGTTTACCGTCGTCTCAAAGCCGTGCGCCACCTTGCGCAGTCCCGCTGCCTCGCCGCTGTAGACCTTGACCTTGTGCGACTTCATTGTGTAGCCGACGCCGGAAACCAGCGTTTTTACAACCTGATTTTTCCGTTCAATGACCGCCGCGTGGTCATAGCGCACGTTCTCGCAATGCACGCCGTAGTCCGCGCCATGCTGCGCGGCGGCGTATTGCTTGGCACAGTATAATAGGCTCTTCGTCGGCACGCAGCCCTCGTTCAGACACGTCCCGCCAAGCGCCCGCTTTTCAACCACGGCCGCCGTGAGGCCGTTCTGCGCGGCGCGTTCGGCGCACAGATAGCCACCCGGGCCGCCGCCGATGATCAATACATCAAATTGTTCCATATCCAGTTCCTCTACTTTCTGCCGGAGCCGGCCTGTTTTTTTCATCATATCATAAGAATTCCCATTTGTCTCATGCAAATGCGCCAGCCAGCCATGCCAAAACGGCATAGCGCCGTTTTGCGCAAAACTCTGCATCTGTGAAGCTTTATGAAAAGTTCACATCTTTTGCCTAGGAATCCTGCCCAAAATACAGTATACTGTAATTAAAATTAAAGTAAGGAGAATTGTTTTGCCGCAAAGAACTGTTATCACCGAAAAGCTGCGCGAATCCGTCGCATCTGTGCTGCCGATCACGCTGATCGTAGCGGCTCTTTGCCTGTTTCTTGTCCCGATGGACAGCGCCCTGATGCTGTCGTTTCTCATCGGGTCGGTCATGATTATCGTGGGCATGGCACTGTTTACCATCGGCTCTGAGCGTTCGATGACGCAGATTGGCACGCACATCGGCTCTGCCATGACGCGCTCAAAGAAGCTGGGGCGGATTCTGCTGCTCAGCTTTCTGCTGGGCGTGATTATCACGGTGGCCGAGCCCGATTTGCAGGTGCTGGCCAAAAACGTCCCTGCTATTGACACAACCGCACTGATTATCACGGTTTCGGTTGGCGTCGGTCTTTTTTTACTTGTCAGCATGGTGCGCATTTTGTTTGCCATCCCGCTCAAGTGGTTTTTGATTGGATTCTACGCCGTCGTATTTGCACTGGCCGCGTGCTCTGACCCGAGTTTTCTTTCCGTCGCGTTCGACTCCGGCGGCGTAACCACCGGGCCGATGACCGTGCCGTTTATCATGGCGCTTGGCGTGGGCGTGGCTTCCATCCGAAGCGACGAAAACGCCAAGTCCGACAGCTTTGGTCTTGTGGCGCTGTGCTCCATCGGGCCGATTCTGTCCGTGCTGATTCTGGGCTTTATTTATGACGGCGGCGCGGCCGCCTCATCCGGAATGCTTGTCAGTCAGTATGAAAATACCGTGGAAATCGGCAAGGAATATCTGGCCGGGCTGCCAGTCTATCTTGGCGAGGTCGCCATGGCGCTGCTGCCCATCTTTGTGTTCTTCCTGCTGTTCCAGCGGGTATCGCTCAAAATGAAAAAGCGTCCGCTGATGCGCATTCTCATTGGCATCGGCATGACGTATGTCGGTCTTGTGCTGTTTTTGACGGGCGTGAACGTGGGCTTTTCATCGCTTGGCTATGTGCTTGGCGGCGAGATGGCAAACGGCTGGACAAAATACCTGCTCATTCCGCTGGCAATGCTGATGGGCTGGTTTATCATTAACGCCGAGCCCGCCGTACATATTCTCAACAAGCAGGTACAGGAACTGAGCGCGGGCGCAATCTCGGAAAAGGCCATGGGCACGTGCCTTTCCATCGCGATTGCCGCGGCAAACGGCCTTGCCATGCTGCGCGTGCTGACCGGCATTCCGATTTTGTATTTTATGATTCCGGGCTATGTGATTGCGCTGGCACTGGCGTTTTTCGTACCGCCCACCTTTACGGCCATCGCCTTTGACTCCGGCGGCGTGGCCTCCGGCCCGCTGACGGCTACGTTTATGCTTCCGTTTGCCATGGGCGCAAGCAGTGCACTGGGCGGAAACGTTATGACCGATGCATTCGGCCTTGTGGCCATGGTTGCAATGATGCCGCTGATTACGGTGCAGATCATGGGCGCGGTCTATGTGGTCAAGAGCCGTAAAAATGCCTCCACCGCTACGGCGATGGAGCAGTATGCGGACGACGATGTCATCGAGCTTTGGGAGGTGGCGTAATGGAGCTGTACTATATGATCGGCATTACCGACCGCAAGCGCTCACAGCGAATGCTGGAGCTTTGTGCGGAGCTGGAATTTTCCATGGTGCTAACCAAGCTTGGCCGCGGCACGGCCAGCCGCGAGCAGCTGGCGCTGTATGATCTGGACGGCAGCGAAAAGGCGCTCATCGGCACGGTGACAGACGCGTCCGGCATGAAGCAGCTGATGCGTCTGAGCAAAAAGAAACTGTTTATCGACATTCCCGGCAACGGCATTCTGATGGCCATCCCGGTAAAAAGCGTGGGCGGCGGACGGACGCTTGCCTATCTGACCGGCGGGAAAAACGTGGAGGGAGGAACACCGGACATGAATTTTGACCACGAGCTGATTATCGCGATTTTAAACGAGGGTTATTCCGACCTTGTTATGGACGCGGCACGCTCCGCGGGTGCGCGCGGCGGCACGGTTCTGCACGCCAAGGGCACCGGCAAGGGCATGACAGAGAAATTCTTTGGCGTTTCGCTGGCCGAGGAAAAGGACATGGTCTATATTGTCGCCTCCGCCGCGCAAAAATCCGACATCATGCGCGCCATTACACGCGACGCGGGCACGGGAACAAAGGCCGGTGCAATCTGCTTCTCGCTTCCGATTTCGGAGGTGGCAGGTCTGCGGCGCTTCGACGACGAATAAGCATGGAGGAACATTTCCCGCTCTGAAAACAAAAAAGCGTCTGGCTGCCGCCAGACGCTTTCAGTTTGTCACTGCGGGTGCTTTTCAAAATAGCGTCGAAGTCCCTCGATCAGTGCCGCGTGGTCGCGCAGATCGGGCAGACCCGACACGGCGACAACGCCGATCACGCTTCCGCCGCGCAGACGGATGGGGAAGCCGCCGCCGCAGGCCGCGTATTCCAGCGGACTGAGACACCAGTCACGCTCTAAGTCCTCGTGGTTCTGCTCAATTTCAAATTTACAGCGCAGCGTGCTTTTTTCCACGGTGTTGACCATGTTGCGCTTGCGCTGGAGCCACTGCTCGTGGAACTTTCCCGTGCCGTCCGGGTAATAGCGGAACACAATCACATGGTTGACCTCAATCTCCACGGCAAGCGGCCCTTCCATCTCGGCGCAAGCGGCCACAAGCTCGTTGCCAAGCTCCCACGCATCGGCGTGGGAAAAATTACGGAATTGATACTCCCGCTCCTGCTGTAAAACCTTTTCCAGATCCATGACGCACCCGTCCTTTTTTCATGTTATGCTGCTATTTTATCATGCCGCACGTAGTTTGTACAGCCGTTTGACAAAAAGCAACCGCGTGGCATCACTCCAGCTCATCCAGCGTGAGCTTGAAGCTGTCGAGAAAATGCGCCATAAAGTAATCAAGGCATGGCAGACGCATTTCATCCAGTGCCTCGCGCGTCTGGCGCGCAGCCGACTCAAACTCCGTATTGCCCGCTTTCAGTTCCTCCAGACATTTAATATGCGCCGAGAGCTTGTCGGCAGCCTTTACAATCACCGCAACATCCCGCTCCGACTCCATCAGCAGCGGCTCATAGCTGGCGCGCAGCTCCTCCGGCAGCATCGCCAGCAGCTTGCGGCAGCTGATGGCCTCAACCTGCTTGTACGCCTGCTTGATCTCAGGGTTATAATACTTAATCGGTGTGGGCAGATCACCGGTCAGGATTTCCGACGCATCGTGGAACAGCGCCGCCGACGCGCAGCGGTCGGGATCAGGGCCGGGCTCGTGCAGAATGTCGCGCTGTACCAGCGCCAGCGCATGCGCCAGCACGGCCACCATGTGGCTGTGCTCCTGAATATTTTCCTCAAACGAATTGCGCATCAAGCCCCAGCGCGAAATATAGCGCATCCGGGAGATAAGCGCAAAAAAACGATGCTGCATAACGTTCTCCTTTCGGGTGGATTCGCCCGGATTTTCTTTTTCCTATCATACCGTATCTGCGCGCCGCGTGCAAGGACAAAAGCAGCAGACAAATCCGTCCGCGTATGCTATAATATAAATGATGTCACGTCTGAATCGGAGGAAGCATATATGAAGCTTTTGATGCACATCTGCTGCGCGCCGTGCGCAAATATGCCCATCGACGCGCTGCGTGCCGACGGCATTGACCTGACTGGCTACTGGTACAACCCGAACATCCATCCGTTTACCGAATACCGTGCGCGGCGCAACTGCTTGCAGGAATACGCGAAGGCCATTGAACTGCCGCTTCTGGTGCGCGACGACTATGGGCTGCGTCCCTTTGTGCGCGCGGTGGCCGAGGATATCGACGGCCGGTGCGTCAAGTGCTATGAGATGCGGCTGTTTGAGGCAGCGCGCGCAGCCAAAGAGGGAGGCTTTGACGCGTTTACCTCCTCGCTGTTCATCAGCCCCTATCAGCAGCATGAGCTGATGCGCGACGTTGCCGATCGGGCAGCGGAGGAATACGGCGTGCAGTTTTACTATCAGGACTTCCGCCCCATGTTCCGTGACGGCCAGACGCGCGCGCGGGAGCTTGGCTTCTATATTCAGAAATACTGCGGCTGCGTCTTTTCCGAACAGGAGCGGTATCAAAAAACAAGCAAAATAATCCGTTGATCACAGTATGCAAGACAGGTCGCCGCGAAAACCTTGCGGCGATCTGTTTTTGTGCTCTCTGCAAAAGAAGCACAATACTACTTTCCTCCACCGGGCAGATAGATGCTGAGAATCAGGCGCTCAAGCTCTCTTGCGGCGAGACTGAGCGTCTGTTCTTTTCGCTTGACAATGCGAATCTCGCGCTCCGGGAGCGGCTTTTCCGTCTCCACGACGAACAGATCGCTCTCGCTGCGCCCGTTTAAAAACGCCTGCGGCACAAAGCCGATGCCAAGATTCGCCCGCACCAGCGGCAGAATCTGATCAGCAGTAGCTGTTTCCGTCTCGGGCAGATACCGAAGTCCCTCACTGGCAAAAAAGTGCGAGTATAGCTCAAACGACTTTGTCTGCCGGCTCAGCGAGACAAGCGGATATTCCAGCAGCTGCGAAAAGCTGACGCGCTTTCCACGCAACGCGGAAAATGCCGCTCCGGCCACGGTAATCTCACGGAATGAGGCCACATGCTCCTCGGTCAGCATGGCCGACGAGACCGTCGGCGTTGACACCACGGCAAGATCTGCCGTGCCGTTTTTGATCTCGTCGATCGCCTGCGGCGTGGAATGGTTGCTGATTTTCAGGCAGATGCGCGGATGCCGCGACCGGTAAATTTTCAGCGCCGGAAGCAGCACGCAGTGAAGCGCCACCTCGCTCACGGCGATATACACGGAGCCGGTTTCCAGGTTTCGGCTCTCCACCACCTCCGCTTCCCCCGCCTCCAGCTGCTCAAACGCCACACGCACATGGCGGTACAGCCGCTCGCCCTCGGGCGTCAGCTTCATGCCGCGGTTGCTGCGGATAAACAGCGCGCAGCCAAGCTCCGACTCCAGCACATGGATGGAGCGCGTCAGATTTGGCTGATTTGCCAGCAGCATCGCCGCCGCCTTTGTGATATTCCCATACTTTGCCACATAATAAAAAATCCGGTAGTAATCATAGCTGATGTCCATTTTATGCCGCCCTTGCTATTCTAATTTGATATTGCAATTATATCAAACATAGATTTTACATATCGTCATAATACGTTAATATAATATCTGCTCAAAAAAGTCAAGAGAAATTTGTAAAAAATGATAGGAGTAGAATGATGGAAAAGATGATTATCTGTATTGGCCGCCAGTATGGCAGCGGCGGTCGTGAAATCGGTGAAGCCGTGGCAAAAAACTTAGGCATTCCCTGCTATGACAAGTGCGTGATTAAACAGGCCTCGCAGGAGACCGGCATTTGCGAGCAATCTGTTGCCGAATATGACGAGAAGGGTGAAGCGCTTGCATTTGCCGTCTCTGGAAACTCCTTTGCCGACAGCGCCGCACTCGGCCAAGCATTTTATTCTGAAGAAGATCAGGTCTTTGAGGCCGAACGGCGTGTCATTCTGGAGCTTGCGGAAAAGGGCTCATGTGTAATCATTGGCCGGTGTGCATCTGCCATCCTGCGCAGCGCAGGCTATCATCCGCTTTCTGTCTTTATTTACGCCGACGCAGCTGACCGTGCAAAACGCATCGCTGTGCGCAGTCAGCTGAACGAACGTCAGGCCATGCATAAGGCGCAAAAGGTCGATCGGATGCGCAAGCGCCATTTTGATTTCTATGCCGACACGCTCTGGGGTGAGCCGGAAAGCTATGATCTGATGATCTCGTCCAGCGACTATACCATCGAGGGTGCTGCCGCCGTAATTGCCAGCGCAGCAGCCGCAGCCAGAAAGTGAGGAAGTACCGTGGAGCCAACCTTAGAAGCAGTCATGGCGGCATTTTTTGACGCAGCCATGATCGCAATGATTTTTCACCTGATTCATGAGCCGGCCGGTGGGCCTGTAAGTGAAAAAATTCTCTGCGGCGTGATGGCATTTGGCTTTTTGTTCGGCATGGCGGCCAGCGACGCCGGACACGCCTACGCAGCGCTTGCGCTATGTGCGCTCGGCGTACTGCTGAGCTATGTGGCAGAGGGCTTTGCCTGTGCAGAGCTGCCGCCGGAGGGCATTGCTCATGAATAAGGATCTGACAACCGGCAAGCCCGAGAAAGTGCTCTGGCAGTTCTGCCTGCCGCTGTTTGGCAGCATCATCTTCCAGCAGCTTTATAACATTGCCGACAGCTTTGTCGCCGGTAAATTCATCAGCGACAATGCGCTGGCCGCCGTGGGCAACAGCTATGAGATCACGCTAATCTTCATTGCATTTGCGTTCGGCTGCAACATTGCCTGTTCGGTGATTGCGGCGCTATTTTTTGGCGCAAAGCAGTACCGCGATCTGAAAACTGCCGTATATACGGCGCTGATTGCCAGCGGCGCTATCTGTATTGTCCTGATGCTGGTCGGAATGCTTTTCTCTGATGGACTTCTGCGCCTGATCCGGACGCCGGAAGAAGTTTTTGCCGACTCCAAACTGTATCTGGACATCTACATCTACGGTCTGCCGTTTGTGTTCTTCTATAACGTGGCGACCGGTATCTTCTCAGCGCTTGGCGACTCGAAAACGCCGTTTATTTTTCTGGCCTGCTCGTCAACATCCAACATCGCCGTGGATATTCTCTTTGTCACGGCGTTTAAAATGGGCGTTGCCGGTGTGGCATGGGCAACATTCCTGTGTCAGGGCATCAGCTGTGTGCTGGCGTTGGTTGTGGTGTTCCGCCGCTTCTCAAAAATCAAAACAGAGGGTCGCGTTCCCCTTTTCTCATGGAAGCACCTGCGCCGCTTTACGGTGATCGCTGTCCCCAGCATTCTACAGCAGAGCTTTATCTCCGTTGGCAACATCATCATCCAGAGCGTCATCAACGGTTTTGGCGCGGGCGTAATGGCTGGCTACTCTGCGGCCGTTAAGCTCAACAATATGGTCATCACATCGCTCACAACGCTTGGTAACGGCATTTCCAACTACACCGCGCAGAATCTTGGCGCGGCAAAGTATGACCGCATCAAGGCGGGGTTCCGCGCAGGGCTTAAGCTGGTATGGATGCTGTGCGTGCCGCTGGTGGCGCTGTATGTGTTCGCGTCCCAGCCGCTGGTACATATCTTCCTTGAAAGCGGTTCTGGTACGGCCATGGACACCGGCGTCATGTTCCTGCGCATCGTCGCGCCGTTCTACTTTGTCGTGGCGGCAAAGCTGGTTTCCGACGGTGTGCTGCGCGGTGCTGGACTGATGAAGCAGTTCATGATCGCCACGTTCACCGACCTTGTGCTGCGCGTAGCACTGGCCGAAATTCTCGCGCGCACGGCGCTTGGCGCAACCGGCATCTGGATTTCCTGGCCGATTGGCTGGACAATTGCCATGATGTTTTCGGTTGTGTTCTATGCCCGGGTCAAGTGGGAGCGTGTTGTCAGCAATATGTAGCGTCAAAAAGCAGGGGCTATGCCCCTGCTCAGCCTGTCGAAAAACCTCGTAGAGTTCCGCCGCGCACGGCGGAATAAAGTGTGAATCCGTTTTGCCCGGCGGCGT
>CAKTUT010000030.1 GCA_934621665.1 uncultured Oscillospiraceae bacterium
AGGCCTTGACGGCCTCGGCAGAGCCCTGCACGTCAGCCTTGACGATGAGGTTGAGCTCTTTCATCTCGCCCTCCTTGAGCTTGGAGAACAGGCTCTCCAGCGTGACTTTCTGGTTGAGCTTGTTGAGATCGTCCTTGATCTTCTGCTTGCGCTGCTCAACAAGCTGGCGCGCCATGCGCTCGTCTGCAACGGCACTGAAGTCGTCGCCGGGCGTGGGAACTTCGGTAAGACCCGTGATCTCCACCGGGATGGACGGTCCTGCGTCCTTGACCTGCTGACCCTTGTCGTTCGTCATGACGCGGACACGGCCGACGGCCGTACCGGCGATGATGATGTCGCCCTGATGGAGCGTACCGTTCTGGACAAGGAGCGTGGCAATCGGGCCGCGCGTCTTGTCCAGACGCGCCTCAATGACGCTGCCCTTACCGGCGCGGTTGGGGTTGGCTTTCAGCTCCTGCATCTCGGCGGTCAGGATGACCGTCTCCAGCAGGTCGTCGATGCCCATGCCGGTCTTGGCGGAGATCTTGCAGACCTCCGTTTCGCCGCCCCACTCTGCCGGAGTCAGACCGTGCTCGGTCAGCTGCGTGAGAATGCGGTCAGGGTTTGCGCCGTGCTTATCCATCTTATTGACGGCGACGATGATGGGAATCTCGGCGGCCTTGGCGTGGTTGATGGCCTCAATGGTCTGCGGCATGATGCCGTCGTCGGCGGCTACAACCAGAATGGCAATATCGGTGCACATTGCGCCGCGTGCGCGCATTTCGGTAAACGCGGCGTGACCCGGCGTATCCAGGAACGTGATGGGCTGGCCGTTTACCTTGACGGTATACGCGCCGATGTGCTGCGTAATACCGCCGGCCTCACCGGCTGCGACCTTTGCATGGCGGACATAGTCCAGAAGCGAGGTCTTGCCGTGGTCAACGTGACCCATGACAACGACGACCGGCGGACGGGCAACCAGCTCGTCGGCGGTGTCCTCGTGATCGTCAAACAGCTTTTCTTCAATGGTGACGACAACCTCGTGCTCTACCTTACAGCCAAGCTCCACCGCCACAAACTCAGCGGTATCAAAGTCGATGGTCTGGTTAACGGTGGCCATGACGCCGTTGCGCATCAGGCACTTGATGACCTCAACCGCCGTTTTCTTCATGCGCGAGGCAAGCTCGCTGACGGTGATCTCATCGGGAATCTTGACGACCAGCGGCGCTTTTTTGGCAATCTCCAGCTGGAGACGGCGCATCTTCTCCTGCTCCTCCGAGCGGGACTTGCTGCCGAATTTCTTGGCCTGCTGCTGTTTTTTATTCTTGTTGCCGATTTTCTGCTTGCCGCTCTGATAGTTCTGCACACGGTCGGAAACGAGCGAGTCCACGCGGTCGTCATAGCGGTCGGCGTTGACGGTGACGGCGCTGGTGTCGATGACGCGGCGCTCACGCTTACGCTCGGGCTGCGGCTGCTTAGGCTTTGCGTTTGCGTTGTTGGTCTGCGTGTTCTGAACAGACTGGCTTTGCTGCGGGCGCGCCTGCTGCGGCTTTTGCTGCTGGGCGGCAGGGGCGGCCTGCGCGGGCTTTGCGGCAGATGCGGCGGGCGCGGCGGAGACCGGTGCGCTCGTCTGCTTGGGCGCTTCGCTGGCGGCAGCCTGCTTTGGTGCGACGGCAAAGACCTGCTCAAGCGAGCTGATCTGATGCGTCTGGGTAATATAGTCGAAAATGACGTTCATCTGCTCCTCGTTCAAATTCTGCGAGCTGCTCTTGGGCTTGGGGAAAAACTTGCCCACAATTTCAATAAGATCCTTGGCGGGCATGGAAAAGTCGTCAGCGACTTCCTTGATTTTACTCTTGATTTCTATACTCATACAGCCACCTCCTGTGATTACTTTCCGTGTTTAACATTGTTGCGGTGTGCCTTTTCTTCCTGACGGCGTTTTTTTACACGCGCGGTCTGGCGCGTAAGCTCGGCTATAATGGCCTCGTCCTGTGCCTCCGGTGCAAGCGTCTGCATAAACGCCAGCGCCATGGCGGGATCGGTAAACGCGCACAGCGCGCACTGGCCAAAGCCCAGTGCGCCGCCAAGCTCCTCCTTGGTAAAGGCAACCTTGAGATAAGGGGGCTTGCCGCTGCGGCAGAAGCTCTGTGCACGGCGCAGCGTGTGATCGGATGCGTCACCCGCAATCAGTACAAGACGCGCGCGTCCGGCGCGGCAGATGCTTCCGACCGGCTCTTCGCCGACCTCAAGCCGCCGGCCTCTGCGGGCAAGCCCCAGCAGATGCAGCGCTTTGTCATTCATGTTCTGCTTCCTCCATCCGCGCCTCCAGCGCTGCGTACAGCTCCGGTTCAATGGTGCAGTCAAACGCACGCTCCAGCGCCTTATTCTTGCGTGCCTTTTTCAAACACTCGATGCTGGGGCAGACATATGCACCACGGCCGGGCGCTTTGCCGCGGAAGTCCAGACTCAGCGTGCCCTCGGGCGAGCGGACAACGCGGATGAGCTCCTTTTTGGGTTTCATTTCCCGGCAGCCGAGGCACTGACGCATGGGAATTTTCTTTTGCATGGCGAACGCCTCCTTATCTGTGGAACAGGCTTATTCTGCCTCGTCCGCCGTCTCGGCGGCAGCATCCTCCTCCGGCTGCGCCGGGAGGGGAGCGGGCTCTTCGGCCTGTGATGCGGGCTTGATATCAATCTTATAGCCGGTCAGACGCGCGGCAAGACGTGCATTCTGACCCTCCTTGCCGATGGCAAGCGACAGCTGATCGTCGGGGACGATTACGCGGCAAGCCTTGGTCAGACCCGGCAGAACTGTGACCGAAATGACATCGGCGGGGCTGAGCGCGGACGAGACGAACTGCGCCGGATCTTCAGACCAGACGACAATGTCCATCTTTTCGCCGTGCAGCTCATCGACAACTGCACCGACGCGGCCGCCGCGTGTGCCGACGCAGGCGCCGACGGGGTCGATGTTCTCCTCCGTCGCGTGAACGGCAATCTTGGTGCGCGAGCCTGCTTCACGGGCGATGGACTTGACCTCAACCAGACCGGAGGCAATTTCCGGAACCTCAAGCTCGAACAGGCGCTTGACAAGACCCGGATGCGTGCGGGAGACGATAACCTGTGGGCCGCGCGTGGAGCGGCGAACCTCAACCACATACACGCGGATGATGTCGCCCTCTTTATAGTGCTCGCCGCGAACCTGCTCGGATGCGGATAAAAGCGCGTCGGTCTTGTCTGCGCCGCCGATTCGGACGATCATATCGCCGGTGTCGGGCATGATGCGCAGGACGGTTGCGGTGAGAATTTCGTGTTCTTTCGAGGCATAGGCGTCAAAGACCATGCCGCGCTCAGCTTCGCGGATGCCCTGAATGATGACCTGCTTTGCAGTCTGTGCGGCGATGCGGCCAAAAGCCTGCGTCTTGACATCGACGTTGACAAGATCGCCCAGCTGAGCGTGCTTGTTGATTTTGCGGGCGGCGTCGAGCGAGATTTCGGTGCTGGGCGAGATGACATCGTCCACAACCTCTTTCTGGACGTACATTTTCATGTCGTTGCCCTCAACCTCAACGAATACGTTGTCAGTGTAGCCATCCTTGTCCTTTTTATAGGCGGCGACCAGCGCCTGCGTGATCTTGTCGATCATGTACGACTGCGGGATGCCGCGTTCCTTTTCCAGCTGTGCCAGAGCGGCAAAAATTTCGGCGTTCATTTTTCCAGTGTCCTCCTCGTTAGAAATCGACGTGAAGCCGCACCATGGCGACCTCGGATTTTTCAAATACAGCGGGTGTTCCGGCAAGGTCAAGCGTGACCGCGCCGTTATCATAGCCGGTAAGCGTACCGGTAAATTCCTTTTGGCCGTTTTTGGCGGTGTAGAGCCGCACGGTAACAGACGAGCCCATGAACTGTTCAAAGTCGGACGGGCGCTTGAGCTGGCGCTCAAGACCTGCCGAGCAGACCTCAAAGCTGTAGCTGTCGGGGATGGGGTCTTTTTCGTCCAGAATCGGGTCAACCGCGCGGGAAATGGCCTCGCAGTCGTTGATGTCAACGCCGTCGGGCTTGTCAATATACAGCCGCAGGAACCACTGTCCGCCCTCACGGACGTATTCCACGTCCCACAGGCTGCATCCGTGCGCCTTGACCACGGGCTCGGCGAATTCCCACACCTGCTGTGTGATCTTCATAAAAACATCCTTTCTCAACAAGAAAGAGTGGGGAAAAAATCCCCACTCTCTAGTAAAACTACTATAAGAATATCTGAATTATACCATCAGAGCGGGAAAAAAGCAAGTAAAAAAACAGAAAAATCGTAGAAAAATCCTGCGTTTTTTCGACAAAGTTCGCGCGTGTACGTACCGGAAGCGGAAAAAATCAAAATCTCCGCCCGGCAGGGCTATAAAAACAGAAATGACTGTGTTATACTAAACATATTCCAGTTTTGGAGGATGCAGTAATGAAAAAGGGAATCGGCAGCGCGCAGTTGGTAGCCATCTGTGTTGCGGCGGCGCTGATCGGGCTGTTTTTGCGCAATGCGCAGCTGGACAGCGGTTCGTCCACGGCGCTGATTGTATTCAGTGCAGCGGTATGCGCTGCATTTGCGGTATGGAATCTGACGCGCAAGCAGCGGAAAAAATATACAGATGTGCTGTTTCGGTGTCTGGCCGATTTGGTGCTGACCACACTTGGCGTGCTGGTACTGATTGCGGGCTGCGCGGTAACGGCGATTACCGCTTCAGGCGCAGAGCGCTATCTTGCGGTGTTCGGCGTGCTCTCATCGCTGGCGCTGTTGCGGGCAATGATGCTGCGGTGTGAAAAGCAGCCGGTCAGCGCGCTGTACTATGTGCCGATGACGCTATATTATGTGGCGTCGCTGTTCTGGAACTTCCGGCAGTGGACCATTGACCCGGCGATTCTGGATTACTGCTTTATGATGTTTGCTGTAATCTGCTATATGATGGCGGCGTATTTTGCGGCCAGCTGCTGCTTTGACCGCGGCAACCGCTGCGCACTCGGCTTTTTTTCCATGGCTGGCGTGTATTTTTCCGGCGTGTCCATGGCGGGCGGCGGATGGGAAATTGCGCTGACCTATGGCGGCAGCGCACTGATCCTGCTGGCCTATGTCTGGCAGACCTCTGTGCCGAAGCGCCGGCGCCGCCGCCGGCCGCCCGTGCCGCAGCCGGACGCGGAAACGGAACATAAAACGGACTGACCGAATGGTCAGTCCGTTTGCTTATTTGTCACGCATCCCCTCGGGCAGCGCCTTTTCATTGCGCGCATACAGAAGCGTAACGCCGATGGCAAGCACCAGCACGCCCACGGCAATATAGTTACCGATGCGCGTATCAAGCGCGTAGGACACCAGAAGGCACACTGCCGCGATGGCAAACAGAATGATGCGGATGGTGTTGAGCACCTGATTGCGGCCAAGGATAAACGCGTGGAATTTGGCCTCGCTGTCAAACAGCGGTGCGGCGTTCCACGGCGTGAACAGCTTGCAGAAAAAATCGGACATGGCGGACGCTCCTTGCATCAGTTTTCTACAGTATAGCACGCCTGTGCGAAAAGAACAAGCCACGCAAAATGCCGGTGCGGGATTGAAGCCCGCACCGGCACGTGTTTTGGAGAGAATATCATGTAGAGCGCCCGCAGGGGGCGCTTTGCCGTCTCAGCGGCTGGAACAGCCGCAGCCGGAGCAGGAATTGCCGCAGCCACAGCCAGGATTGTACCCGCAGCCGGCAGATGTGCCGCCAACGTTTCCGTTGCAGCGACAGACGTATGAGCAGCCGCATCCGCAGCTGCCGGTAGAAGTACTTGCACCGCCGACCGAGCCGGTTGAGCCGGAGCTGCCGGGGCAGCTTTCGCAGTCAAAGCAGAAGCAGCACTTTTTCTTGCCGGAATTGGTGGAAGTACCGCCGACGCTGCCGTTTGTGCGGCAGCACGGATTGCAGCACGACTGCCCAACGAACGTGGGGAATACAATGCCGCCATAGACGCCGGAATTACACATAAGGACGTTCCCTCCAAAAGAAATCATACCCGCCAGAGGTGGTGGGTATGACATCTTATGACGCGAAGCACTCAATTGTGCGGCTGTACGGGCGTGCTTTGCGCCCCGTGGCAGATCGTATCGCCGCTGTCGGCGCAGCTGCCGCGCACAACTGGCACTTCCGGGTCACGCAGCTCATGCGTCAGATCCGGCTGCTCATTTTTCTTCATGTGATCACCCCGCGCTTAGTTTGGATGCGCTGCGTGGGATTTATTCCGTTACGGCTTTTCAGGCGAGTCCTCGCAGCAGCGCATCCGCGCGACGATTTCGGCAAAGCGGGCGGTGATTTTTCCGTAATTTTCACGCCGGTGCGGAATCAGACAGCCGGTGCAGTCCTTGATGCCCTTTTCATTATATCGAAACGCCCCGCCGCACTCGCGCCCAAGCGCGTAGAGCGGGCAGTAGCAGAACAGACAGTTGAAATCCTCCGGGTGCTGCGTCTTGTGACAGGGGAAAAATTCACATTCCCGGTTCTGAAAAAAGGCGTAGTGCTTTCCCTCCCAGTGTTCCATTGCTTCACTCCCTCAGCCTTGCGGCAAGCTCCGGGTCAGGTGAGACGTATACCGTCCGATAAGTATAATATACGACCATGCCCGGCTTTGCGCCCGCCGGTTTTTTGACATTTTTGACTGCAGTAACGTCCACGGCGACGTTCTGTCCCTCACGCGCCTGCGAATACCACACGGCAAGCTGCGCGGCCTCGGTGACGGTCTGATCGTCGGCCTCCGCGCCGTCCAGCTGGACGATGACATGGCTGCCGTGAATTTTCTGCACATGCAGCCAGAGGTCATTTTTGCGCGCCGCCTTGGTGGTCAGCAGGTCGTTTTCGCGATTGTTGCGCCCAACCAGAATCGGGATACCGCTGCTGGAACGGAACGCCATGGGCTTTTGCGGCGCGGTTTTTATGCGCTTTTTGCCACCGGTTTCGCGCAGGTAGCGTCCGCTTTCCAGCTCTGCGCGGATTTCCTGAATGTCGCGCTCACCCTCGGCGCGCGACAGCGCATCAAGGACGCTCGTCAGATATTCCAGCTCCTCCTCGCCGGAGGCGATCTGCTGCGTCAGAATTTTTTCGGCATTTTTCGCTTTCTGATAGTCCTTGTAAAATTTTGCGGCGTTTTGCTGCGGCGAGAGCGCCACATTCAGCGGAATTTCCACCGGCTTCATCTCCGGGTCATAGAAATTCTCCGCCACAAGCACGCTCTGCCCGCGCCGGATGGCGTAGAGGTTTGCCGTGACAAGGTCGCCCATCTGGCGCAGGTGTTCGCGGTCATGCGTCGCGGCAAGCTCCTTTTTCTGAATTTCCAGCTTGCGTGCCGTGCGGCTGATGAGATTGGTCAGCGTTTTGCGCATGACCTGCGACTTTTGGCGCACGCGCTCATCGCGGTCACGCTCGGCGTAGAAGCGATCAAGCAGCTGCGAGAAGCTGTCAAGCGTCTGCGTCTGCCAATAGCCCTCATACTGCGCGATAGGAATGCACGTAAAGTCTTTCGGCTGACCGTCGCGCAGCAGCAGAAGCGGCGTGCCGGCCTTGGAAAGCACCTGAAATTCGCTGAAAATTCCGCCCGCAAGCGCCTCACGCTGTGGTGCGTCCAGAAGCGAAAGATCGGCGTCTACCGCGCCGAGCAGCCGGTAGGCGATTTCACGGCACAAAAGCGGCGAAATGCCGCCAAACGTATCGAGCAGCCACTTGTCAAGCGCTTTCGGCGCGTCGAGCGGGCAGAGCAGCGATGAGATGACAGCCTCGTCTGTCTGCATGGGGTCGAGCTTTCCCTGCGACGGCGGCAAATGGTAGTAAAGCCCTGGCAGAACCTGCCGCTGCTCTGACATTTCAAAATCCACGCGGCGCATACAGTCAAGAATGCGCCCATCGCCGCCGAGCAGAATCAGATTGGAATTGCGTCCCATCAGCTCCAACACCAGATGCTTCTGCACGGCCTCGCCCATTTCGTCGGTGCAGTCAAAGCACAGATCGACAAGGCGTTCAGCCGGCGGCTGCGTGACGGACGTAAGCCGTCCACCCGTCAGATGCTTGCGCAGCAGCATGCAAAACATCGGCGGCTGCGCCGGGTTTTCCATCGGCACGCCGGTCAGATGGATGCGAGGATGATTGCTGGACGCCGAGAGCAGCAGCCGCCCGGAAAAGCCGGGGCTGCGCATTCCCAGAATCAGCGTATCGCGCGCGGGCTGCTGTACCTTGTCGATGCGGCAGCCGAGAAGCGTCTGTGACAGCTCACGCGTCACGGCGCTTAAAAATACAGCGTCAAAGGGCATGATCTTCCTCCATGGTTTTTGTGAAAAGCTCGTTGAGCCGGTCGATGCTGCCCGACAGATACAGCCAGCCAAACAGACATTCCAGTCCCGTCGCCTTGGAGTATTCCTCGTGCGTGGCGTTTTTCGGAATGCCGTGCACGTGCGCGTTGCGCCCGCGGCGATAGCAGGCAAGCTCTTCCTCGTTTAGCAGCGGCAGCATCCGCTCCATCCGGCGCGCCTGCGCCGGAGCGCAGACATGCGCAACCGTCTCGCGGTGCAGATTGCGCACCAGCGTCCGGCCGTTGGTGCACAGCCAGCTGCGTACCATCACCTCAAAAACCGCATCGCCCAGATGCGCCAGCCCCAGCGCACTGATGGCGTTGATGCTGCGGCGATCCATGGATGGGGCAAAATAATTTTCCAAGCTTTGTCCTCCGGTATGTAGCATTCGTGGCCGCCCGGTGCGGGCGGCGCGGTTCATTCTGCCGATAGTATATCACATCTTTTGGGTGTTGTGTCGAAGAAAGTGTTACAAAACAAATACAAAAATGTTGACATTATGGATACAAAATGCTAAAATGAAGCATCATAGCCAAAAACTGCACCCCTTTTCGGGACACAATAACGAAAGGACGGACGTTTATGAAGCGATGGTGCGCGGCACTGCTGGCACTTGTTTTGTGTATTTCGGCGCTGAGCCTGACGGCGTTGGCCGAGGATAAAACACTGGATGTTACATACGTTACGATCGACTGCGACGGCTTTGTGGCCGAGACAATGAACGGCGTGGCGGCGCGCTATAACCTGACCACCTCGTCGCCGCTCTGCTCCGAGCTGGTCGAACGCTATTATCGTGAAGTCTATGGCGTGACGGTTGTGCTGGGCGGCGCACCCACCGTCAGCGGCAGCAGTGAATACTGGTTCGAGCAGACGGCTGTTCCCAAGCAGGGCGATATCCTGTATGCCACCGCCGCCGCGCGCGGCAGCGTGTCGCACTATGCGCTGTGCCGTTCGGTGGATGAGAGCGCCGGGACGGTGACGCTGTTTGAGCAGAACTGGACATGGAACGGCAAGGCGGGCGTTGGACGTGTGATTCCGCTGCAAAGCTGCTATACAGCCTATACGCTGGTTGGCGCGAACGGTGTGCCAGAGACCGGGAGCGGGTCGGACGCAGAGGTATCGCAGCCGGACAATGCTGTTTCGGATGAAGAGCTGATCGCGTCGGCAGAGCCGTTTGGCGATGGCGCACCGAGCGATTGGGCGCAGATTTACGTTCTGCGCGCCGAGTCGCTGGGACTGATGCAGCGCGCCGAGGGCGCGTACCAAAAGCCGGTTATGCGCGGCGAGTACGCACGGCTGGTGGTGGAGGCGGCAAAGCGCTTTCTGGGGCTGGAAAACGTGAGTGACAATGTCTTGACGGCGGCGTCAGAGCTTGGACTGATGGGCGGCGACGCAAGCGGCAATTTCCACGAAAACGAGTCGCTGACACGTGAAGAGGCGGCTGTGGTTATGCACCGGCTGCTGAAAAAGATTGGCAGCGCACCGGAGGCCGACGGCACAGCGCTTGAGATTTACGCCGACCGGCAGCAGATTGCCGCGTGGTCGGCAGAGGCTGTGGGCATTATGACGCAGGCTGGACTGATGGGCGGCACGGGCACGGGCTTTGCACCGCAGCAGACGCTGACGCTGGAGCAGGCGATTGCGCTGCTGATGCGCGTGTACGACAATCCCAATATCGCATAATCCGTAATAAGGTAAAACATAAGCGCTTTCGCTGCGGCGGAAGCGCTTGCTTTTTACTTTTTTTAAATTGCCGTGTCGCAAAAAAGAAAAATGTGGTATACTATGCACACTATGTAAATCATGCCGACTTCCACGGAAGGAGCTTTTATGATAAACGTTGAACTTTCAAATATATGGAGTTGTGTGTCGCTGCCCGACCTGCTGAGCCGGGAAAAGGAAATTTTTGATGCGCATCTGCACCTGCGCACAAATACATCCAACGAAGAACCGTGCTTCGGCTGGCTCGGCCAGCCCGAGACCATCACGGCCAGAATGATCCACAATGTCCGCTCTGCGGCGGAGCAGATCCGCTCAATGGGCAGTACGCTTGTCGTTCTTGGCAGCGGCACGGCCTATCTTGGTGCGCAGGCGGTGCTGGACGCGTTGGGAGGGCGGATGCGCCTGCTGGAAAAGCGGCAGTGCCGTGTGCTGTTTGCCGGAGACAATCTCTCCACGCGCGACTGGCTGGCGCTTTGCCGCCAGTTGGAGGGTCAGGACTACTGCCTGCATGTTATTTCGCCTGTTGGTGCGGAGATGGAGACGTGTGTTGCCTCGCGCGCGATTCGCTGGATGATGGAGCGGCGCTACGGCGCGGAGACAAAGCAGCGCGTGTTTGTCTCGGCGTTGCCAAACTCGCCCATGGCCGTGATGGCGGCGGAGGAGGGGTATACACTGCTTCCCATGCCGGTTCAGCCCGGCGGGGCAGACAGCGCGCTGACCCCGGCTTCGTTTTTGCCAATGGCGGCGGCGGGGATTGACCCGTTGGCCGTTCTGGAGGGGGCAACCGAGGGCTACCGCCAGTTTGATTTGCGCGCGTTTGAAAATCCGGTCTGGATGTACGCCGGGGCGCGCTATGCGCTTTCGTGCCGCGGGCGTAATCTGGAGCTGTTTGGGACGTTTGACCCCGGCTTTGCACCGCTTGGCAGATGGTGGCGTCATTTCTGCTGCCGCCATGCGTGCTCCGACGGCGTAGGCGCGCTGCCGGTTCATGCCGACTGGACAGCCGACCTTGACGCGATGGATGCGATGATATCCTCGGGGCGCTATGCGCTGTTTGAGACGATGGTGCGTTTTGGCACGATCAGCGGCCAGAAAGTCAACATCGAGATGGATTGGAAAGATTATGACGGTCTTGAATATCTGGCGGAAAAATCGCTGGCCGACGTAGAAGAAAAGACATATGAGGCGTTGGTCAGTACGCATGCCGACGGCGATGTGCCAATCATTGCGCTGGAGTGTGAGGCGCTGGACGCATACCACATGGGAGAGCTGCTCTATTTTCTGGAGCTGTCCGGCGCAATCTATGCCTGTGCGTGCGGTATTGAACCGTTTGACCCGACCCCGCTGAAAACGCGGGAGCTGGCAGCGCAGATGCTGGGGCGGCAGGAGAAAAATGTGTGAATTTTTTTCGATTTTGTAACTTTTGAAAAAAGTTGCTATTGTGTTTCCGAACAAAAACTGATAGAATAATGGCAAGCCGAAACGGCAAAAGGAGGAATGCCCCATGGTTCATATCATCACGGGTCTTGAGGGTTCTGGCAAGACCAAAAGACTTATTGACGCCGTCCATCAGACGCTGACAAACGAATCCGGCAGCGTGGTCTGCATTGAAAAAGGCCACACGCTGCGTTTTGATCTGGATCACCGCGTGCGCTTAATCGACGCAGGTGAGTATGCGCTGAGCAATTATACATTCTTAAAGGGCTTTATCAGCGGGCTTCACGCCGGAAACTTTGATATCTGCCACATCTTTGTTGACAACCTCTATCGCATTGCACACAGCCAGGAGGGCGCGGACACCGAGGCGTTCCTGAACTGGTGCGAGCAGTTCTCGCTGACACACGGCGTGAACTTCACGTTCACGGTTCCTGGTGATCCCGACAACGCACCGGGCTACATCGCAAAGTTTCTGTAATTGAATTTGAAATTGATTGGGCAGCTTCCTGGGAAGCTGCCCTTTTTGGCACAGAGACGAGTTTCATAAAATGTGCAAAGAAAAATGCATGGGGCAGACAGTTTATCCGCCCCATGCAGAGAATCTATAGGGACGGCTCGTTGCTGCCCGGTCGGGCGTGGTGATAGACCAGCACTGGCGTGCCGTCATCTACGTTTTCGTAGATCGTTTTCATCGCCTCCAGCGGCGTATTGATGCAGCCATGCGA
The DNA here is from genome assembly GCA_934621665.1 of uncultured Oscillospiraceae bacterium. Classification (GTDB taxonomy): domain Bacteria; phylum Bacillota; class Clostridia; order Oscillospirales; family Oscillospiraceae; genus CAG-170. Next base: position 12,223 of record CAKTUT010000030.1, read on the forward strand.
GCCGTTTTCCAGATAGATATCGCCGCCAAACTCGGTGCGCCATGACGCGTCGTGCAGACCAATCGTGTTGTCCTCGGAGATGGGAACCCAGTATTCTACGAAAACAGACCATGTGTCACCGGAAAGCGTGATCTGGCGCTCCCGTTCGCCGGTAAAGTACAGCCCGCGCGGCGTGGCGCTGACATTGTTTGAGCCGGAGACGATGTCGGTGGAGACGAGCACCTTGCCGTTTTTGTAGAATGTCATGACCTGATTGGTCAGATCGACCTCAATGTATGTATCCTGAATGACAAATGGTTCGCCGGTAACGGCGTCAAGGCAGTTGAACGAGGCAGTTACATCGCCGCTTTCCAGCGTCAGGAGCACGGCCTCCAGCTGGTCGCACAGCGCCTGTTCGTCGAGAACGTAGCTGCATTGCAGCATCGAAATGGGGATCGGGCCGTCCACGTACGAATTGAGCATAAAATCCGTATTGTAGGTGTTATACTGCTCACCCCATGCGGCAGCGAGCGACGAGAGCTTCGCGCGGTCAACGGAGACGATGCCGCTTTCATCCACCGACAGCAGAGAAGAAATTGTGGAGGTAGAGAGCGAGGTGGTATCGTCGCGCAGCGAAACGCGGATGGTCATGTTTTCCACACGCGATTGGAGCTCATCGGCAAGGTCAAGATCAAGCTCGGAGAGCGTGTACTGCGGTGCAAGATAACACTCGCTGCCGGAGATTTCAATCACAGGGCTGGACGCACCGTTTTCTGTCACGGTGCAGGCGGAGAGCGCGTCAGTAATGCGCTCGGTTACAGCGTCCATGTTAAGCTCGTTGCCGCGTTGCTCCGTCTCCAGAACAAATCGGCCGTTCTGATAATAAAACTGTGCGTCCTGCGGCTGTGTGCGCGCAGCGCTGTTCAGCGCAGCGGTTACCGCGTCAAGCGTTAAACTGCTCAGATCAAAGGACGCGGCGCGCATCGTGTTGTGGCGCTCACGCGCCCATTCCAGCTGCTGCCGGATGGGAAGCTTTGAAAATGCCTCGGTGGTGGGGGCAATCAGCTCAGGAAATTCTACGTCAATCTTTGCAAGCGTTCCGTTCAGAATGCCAAGCTCGTCAAGCGAGAACGTCAGCGGCTCCTGGCCGTCCTCTGCAATTTGGACGGTGGCGCGCCGGGCATATTCCTGCATGGCGCAGGCGCGCGAAAGGAGCGCGGCATACTCGCTGTGTGCGTTCGTCAGACTGCGCATCAGCAGCATTCCTCCGGCCAGCAGCGCCAGCAGGAGAAGCACAATGACAGTGAAAACCCATTTTTTCGTTTGCGTCATATTGTAAAAACTCCGTAAAATGTGATTTTTATATCATACATTATACAGTTTCTTAGCGCAAATGCAAGTGCTGCTTCACGGCCAGATACAGCAGGAAGCCCATCACACCGTGATGGGCTTCTCAGCCTGTCGAAAAACCTCGTAGAGTTCCGCCGCGCACGGCGGAATAAAGTATCAATTCGTTTTGTCCGGCGGCGTGTACGTCGGGCAAAACACACTACGTGCCGCAAGTGTGGAATTTGTGCGCAATTCGCGCACAAATTAT
>CAKTUT010000031.1 GCA_934621665.1 uncultured Oscillospiraceae bacterium
GTTGCAAGAAGCCGCACGTTTGCAAATAAAATGGGTATGGGTCTTGCCATCGTTGATAAGCGCCGCGAAAAGGCCAACTGCTGCGAGGTTATGAACATTATCGGCGACGTCAGAGGTAAGCGCTGCATTCTGTTTGACGATATGGTCGATACCGCGGGCTCGCTGTGCAACGCCGCAAAGGCAATTGTGGAAATCGGCGGTGCAACCGAGGTCTATGCCTGCGCAACGCACGGCGTCCTGTCTGGCCCGGCGCTGGAACGTATTGAAAACAGCCCCATCAAGGAGCTGACGTTCCTCAACACCATCCCCGCACCCGAGGGCGTCTGCGACAAGATCAAGTATCTGGACGTTTCGCCTGTCTTCGCCGACGCAATCCAGCGCATCTACGAGGAAAACTCGATGTCTGTTCTGTTCTGATTCTGACATTTCTGAAGTATGTTCTTTTTGAAAAAACCGGCCTGCGACTGGATGATCGTCGGCCTTGGAAATCCCGGAAGCCAGTATGAGAAAACCCGCCATAACGCGGGTTTTCTCGCGCTGGAGCGGCTGGAAAAGCAGCTGAACGCCCCGGCGGAAAAGCTCCGCCACAAGGCTCTGTGCACACAGGTAACCTATGCCGGACAGAAGCTGCTGCTGGTCAAGCCGCAGACGTTTATGAATGCCTCCGGCCTTGCCGTCAGACAGGCGGCGGACTTTTATAAGATCCCGCCCGAGCGGATTATCGTGATCTTTGACGACATTTCGCTTGCGGTTGGGCGGCTGCGCGTGCGCCCGTCGGGCTCTGCCGGCGGACACAACGGCATCAAGTCGATTATCTCTTCAATTGGCAGCGACCAGTTCCCGCGCGTCAAGGTTGGCGTGGGGGCAAAGCCGCACCCGGACTATGATCTGGCGGACTGGGTGCTGTCGGTCATCCCCAAGCAGGAGCAGCCGGCGTTCCAGTCGGCGCTTGACCACGCGGCGGACGCCGCGCTTTATCTGGTGGAGCACGGCGTGGAAAAAGCGGAAGCGAAGTTTAACGGAATGCTCCCGGACGTAAAATAAGCGCGCCGGCACATAAATAACAGGAAAACGCATATCACGGTGATAGGAAGTCCTATCACCGCGTTGTTGCGTGGGAAAGCTTTGCAATTGCGATGAATTTCGGCGTCACCTTGCGCTTTTCACGAGGTGACGGAAAATAAAGGAGGCCTCTATGAATATTCTGCTGGAAGCGCTGCGGCCGATGCCGGAATACCGGGGTCTGCTGGAAATGATCGACGCGCGGCAGGCCGCCGCCATATCCGGCGTCAGCCAAATCTGCCGCAGCCATGTGATTGCCGCGCTGACGCGCGAGAGCGGCCGCCCGGCGCTGATTGTCTGTCAGGACGATCAGGCTGCCGCGCGCATACAGGCAGAGCTGGCCGCATTTCTCGGTGAAACCGTGTCGGTGCTGCCGTCGCGTGAGCTGACATTTTATGATGCGGCAGGCGTGTCGCGCGAATGGGAGCAGACGCGTTTGCGCTTGCTCTACGGTCTTGCAACCGGAAGCGTTCGGCTGCTGATTGCGTCGGTGGGTGCGCTGTGCCTGCGGACAATGCCGAAAGAGGTGCTGTTTGGAAGCCTGATTACGCTGCGCCCGGGCGCGGAGTACAATCTGGATACGCTGACCGAAAAGCTCACCTGTGCGGGCTACAGCCGCACGTCGCTGGTGGAAGGACCGGGACAGTACGCGCTGCGCGGCGGCATTCTGGATGTATTTTCTCCGGCGTTTGACAAGCCGGTGCGCGCGGAGTTTTTTGGCGATGAGCTGGATGCGATGGGCTTTTTTGACCCCATTACGCAGCGTCGGACGGAGAATATTGATGAAGCGGTTCTCTTGCCGGTGGCAGAGACGATTGCGCAGCTGCATCCGGACGGAATCGCCGGTCTATGCCGCGATCTGGAGGCGCTGATTGCGCGGCAAAAACGGCGCAAAGCGCCGAATACCGCGCTGATTTCCACACTGCAAGCCGATATTGACACACTGCAAAGCGGCATGTCGTTTGCGGCGGCCGACCGCTATCTGGCGCTCATCTACCCGGAAAAGGTGACGGCGGCGGACTATGTGTCATCCGACGCGGCGGTGTTCTTCTGTGACCACGGAAATCTTCTGCGCGCAGCAAAGTCGCGCACCGACGATCTGGGACTGACGCTCGACTCGTTTTTGGAGAGCGGCAAGCTGGCAGGCGAGCTGTGCGACTTCACGTGCACGTTTGAGGAGCTGGCCGAACGCTTTACGGCCAGCGGCGCGGTTTATTTTGACGCATTTTTGTCTGCGCGCTTTCCCGAGTCGCTTCCCCCAAAACGCATTTTTTCCATCACGGCCAAGCAGCTTCCGGGCTATGGCGGAAGCCTTGAGACGGCGGTGCAGGATTTAAAGCACTACGCTGCGAACGGCTTTGGCTGTATGGTGCTTTGCGGCGGACGCCGCCGCGGCGAAATTTTAAAGGGAATGCTTCAGGAGCAGGGCGTGGACGCGCTTCTGGCATTCCCAGCGCAGAAGCTGCCGCAGGCGGGGCAGATTCTTCTGACTGACGGAAGCCTGCCTGCGGGCATGGAATACCCCGAGCTGAAGCTGGCCATTTTAACCGAGGGGCAGCTTATGGCGCGGCAGACAAGCAAAAAACCGCGCCCAAAAAAGGCGACGAACCGCAGGAAGCTGGATTCGTTTACCGATCTGACGCCGGGCGATCTGGTGGTTCATGAGCACCACGGTATCGGCCGCTACGTCGGCATGGAGCAGATGAAAGTGGACGGCGCGGTCAAGGACTACGTCAAAATTGCATATCAGGGAACGGATTGTCTTTATGTCCCGGCCACACAGCTTGACCTTGTCAGCAAGTACATCGGCGGCGGCGAGGACGCGCCGGTGCGGCTGAACAAGCTGGGCGGCGACCAGTGGCAGAAATCCAAGGCCAAGGCCAAGGCGGCAGCCAAGGATCTGGCAAAGGGGCTGATTCAGCTGTATGCCGCGCGCAAGCGTCTGCCGGGCTTTGCCTTTGCGGCGGACTCGCCGTGGCAGCAGGAATTTGAAGAGAGCTTTGAATACGCCGAGACCGACGATCAGCTGCGCTGCATTGACGAGATTAAGCGCGACATGGAGTCGCCCTCGCCGATGGACCGGCTGCTCTGCGGCGACGTGGGCTTTGGCAAGACGGAGGTCGCGCTGCGCGCGGCCATGAAGTGTATTCTCGACGGCAAGCAGGTGGCAATTCTTGTCCCTACAACGGTGCTTGCGCAGCAGCACTATGTCACGGCGGTCAGCCGCTTTGGTTCATTCCCGGTGACAGTGGATGTGCTCTCGCGCTTCCGCACGCCCGCGCAGCAGAAAAAGACGCTGCTTGATCTGCAAAGCGGACGGATTGACCTGATTATCGGTACGCACAAGCTTTTGCAGAAGAGCGTGCACTTTAAGGATCTGGGGCTGCTCATCATTGATGAGGAGCAGCGCTTCGGTGTGAGCCACAAGGAGCGGCTGAAAGAGATGTCGCAGGGCGTGGACGTTCTGACCCTTTCAGCCACGCCGATTCCCCGGACGCTCAATATGGCGCTTTCCGGCCTGCGCGACATGTCCACGCTGGAAGAGCCGCCGCAGGATCGTTATCCGGTGCAGACGTTTGTGCTGGAGTATAACGAGCGGCTGCTGGACGACGCAATTCGCAAGGAGCTTGAGCGCGGCGGGCAGGTATATTATCTCCACAACCGCATCGAGACGATTGACCGCTGCGCGGCGCAGATGAAAGAGCGCCTTGGCGAGGTGGAAATTGGTATCGCGCACGGTAAAATGAACGAGGAGCAGCTTGGCGATGTGATGCAGCGCATGGCCGACGGCGAAATTCAGGTGCTGGTGTGCACCACGCTGATTGAAACGGGACTTGATATTCCGAACGTCAACACGCTGATTATTGAGGACGCCGACCGGCTTGGTCTTGCGCAGCTGCACCAGCTGCGCGGACGTGTCGGCCGCTCCAGCCGCCACGCGTATGCGTATCTGACGTTCCGGCGCGGGAAAGTACTGTCAGAAATCGCAGAAAAGCGGCTGAGCGCCATCCGCGAGTACGCAGAGTTCGGCTCTGGCTTTAAAATTGCCATGCGCGACCTTGAAATTCGAGGCGCGGGCGATTTGCTTGGCGCGGAGCAGTCAGGACATATGCTGTCGGTTGGCTATGATATGTATTTGAAGCTGCTGGAGGACGCGGTATTGGAGGAGCGCGGCGAAAAGGCGCTGCAAGAGCCGGAGTGTACCGCTGACCTCAACGTAACGGCAAATATTGCAAAGAACTACGTCACCTCCGGCGAACAGCGCATGGATCTCTACCGCCGTATGGCGGCCATCCGGACGGACGCGGACGCTGAGGATCTGCTTGACGAGATTGTCGATCGTTATGGCGACCCGCCAAAGGGTGTGATGAACCTGATTGCCATTGCGCTTTTGCGCGCACGCGCGGCCTCGGCGGGTATTACCGAAATTACGCAAAAGGATGCGGTAATCAGCTTTACGCTTGCCACGATGGACTTTTCCGCCATCTCCGCCGTATGCGGCGAGGCGGCATACCGCTCACGGCTGATGTTCTCGGCGGGCAAAGCGCCGGCGCTGACGCTGAAGCTCAAAAAGGGCGAGGATGCGCTCAAGGCATCGGAGGAATTGGTAAAACGATACATCTGCGCGCGAGGAGAGGAAAAATCTTAATAAAATTTCAGATTTTGTTCATCGTTTATTGACAGATCAGCCATTGCAAAAATGGCTGCTGCCCACTATAATGTAGGAAACATCGTTATGATGCGTAAAGTCTATATTCGTGAACATGAAAATGTTCCGCCGGAGCAATCCGGCTTTGGATAGGAGGAGATTCCCATCAAAAAGAAAGGAAGATTTGAATCGCCGCGCGGCTCGAACGCAAAAATGAGCGACGCGCAGCGTTATGCGCAGGCGGCAGGCGGCCGCACCGGCGCATCCAATCAGGCTGAGCGTCCTGCTGCGCAGCAGGACACGCCCAAAAAATCCGCGCCGAAGCAGCCCAAACAGCCGCGGCAGGATCGCGGCGGAATGCCCATGGCCGCACGCGTGGCCATTATCGTGGGTGCGCTTGTCGTGATCGCTGTGGTCGGCATATGCGGCTATGGCTACTCGCTGAAAAACAGCGACACTATTTTTCCAAATGTCTACATCGCAGGCGTGAACGTGGGCGGACTCAAACGCGACGCCGCCGTGACGGCGGTGGAGGGCGCGGTCAACACCAGCTACGCCTCCGATACGCTGACGGTGGTTCTGCCCGACCGGGAGCTGAAGCTTGACCCGGAGGTTACGAACGTGGCGCTCAACCCGGAAGAGGCGGTTGACGCAGCCATGGCCTATGGCCGCGACGGCGGACCGCTCAAGGCCATCCAGATCTATCGCGCATCCAAGAACACCGAGCACTCGATTGATCTGGAATCCAGCCTCAACCTCGACACCGACTACATCCGCCAGCTGATCGACAAGACGGCCAAGGACGCGAAAAAGGACTTTACCGAGTCCACCGTGTCGGTGGAGGAGGACGAGTCGGGCAAGGCGCGCAAGATCGAGGTCAAGGTGGGCTCGCCTGCCGTGTCGCTGGATGCGGATGCACTGTATGAGGCGGTGCTCCAGCGCTTCCGTGACAATGATTTTTCCGATCTGAAATTTGACTATGATACCACGCCCTGCGCGGCCATTGATCTGCAGGAATACTATGACAAGTTCGCCATCGAGATGAAGGACGCCTACTATGACGAGGAGACGCACGAGCTTGTCAAGGAAGAGGTTGGCTATGGCTTTGACCTGCCGTATTACACGCAGCAGATTGCCATGGCCGAGCCCGGCAGCACGGTAACGATTGAGCTGGAGGAGATGAAGCCGGAGGTCACGCTGGAGGAGCTGGAAAAGAAGTATTTCTCCTACACGCTCTCCAAGTATGACAGCTGGCACGTCAACAATGCTTCTCGTACCAACAACCTTGACCTTGCCTGCAAGGCCATCGACGGCACGATTCTGAACCCCGGCGAGGAGTTCTCGTTTAATAAGATTGTCGGCGAACGCACATCGGCCAAGGGCTATCTGCCCGCCATAGTCTATCTGGATGGCGGCGTGAGCGAGGCAGAGGTCGGCGGCGGTATCTGTCAGGTTGCATCCACGATCTATGAGTGCGTGCTGTACGCAAACCTCAAGGTCACGGAGCGTGCGCCGCATATGTTTGAGGTTACGTATGTTGATCCCGGCCAGGATGCGACAATCTACTGGGGATCGCTCGACTTCAAGTTCCAGAACTCCACGAACTATCCCATTCGCGTGGATGCGTCCGTCTCCGGCGGTTATGTGCACATCAAGCTGGTTGGCACGGAGGAAGAAAAGGACTATGACCACATCAGCATGACCAGCGAGACCATCAGCGTCAACAACTGGAAAACGGTTGGTGTGCTGGACAAGAACGCCAAGGCCTCCGAGGCATTTGAGATTACGTTCACCGGCGAGACGATCAACGGTACGGACGGCAATACCTACAAGCTGGCCAAGAGCGCAGATGGCACGATGTATAAGTGCGGCGGCGGCGCGTTCGTCACGCCATACACTGGCAAGAGCGTCAAGGTCTACCGCAACTTTGTAGACGCGAACAACAAGGTTCTGCGCTCTGAAACCATCGGCACAAGCACGTATGACAAGCGTGACGAGCGGTATCTGGTGTCACTCTATGACGAGACAACAGACAACGCCGACTATGTCAATCCCGACGATCCGACGCAGGATCCCGACTATGATCCGCGCCTTGACCCGAACAGCCCGTATTACGACCCGACTTATGATCCGGGCGCGGGCGACGGAGATACCGATCCCAATCCCGATCCGTGGGACCCGTGGGGCAGTGGTTGGAATTAAACAGCAGGAAAGCAAAAGCGCCGCCGGCAGCAGCCGGCGGCGCGCTTTTTTGCGCGAAAGCCAAAGTTACCATTATACACATAGGTATAGGTGCAGTCTGGCCACATTACGTTACAATACATCCTCCGTATGCGCATCCGGCTGCGTCTCAGGTGCTTGCGGCAGCACGCTGTCTGCGCGCAGATGCGACTCCACAAGATTATCCAGCCAATCGGATGCGGCCTGCATCAGCTGGCGCGTCTTGCCGCGCTCCTTTTGGCGCAGCTCGCCCTGAAATGACCGCACGCCGGATTTGAGCAGCAGCTTCAGCGTTCCGCTGAGCGCGCGGCGCGAATCCTTGTCCAGCTGACGGAAGTGCTGAATCATGGCCGACGCCGTTTTCAGACCGCCCTGCTTCAAATCTGTAAGTGTCTGCGCGTCGGTGCAGGTCAGAATTTCAAAAAGTGCGTCGATAAACGCCTCGCGCTGCGGCTGCGTCATGGTGTGAATCATCGTGCGAAGCGTCTGCTCGGTCATCCGGCCGCCAAAGTCAATTGACGGGCGGCGGACAAAGTGCGCGCAGACCACCTCCCACGAAAAGCCGTCGTGCTGAAAAAGTCCCGAGTTTGTGCTTTTGACCACGACGTATTCCTCCTCGTGCTCCAAAAGCATTCCCACAACCGACGACTCTGGCACAATTGTCAGGATTCTGTCCGCGATGCGCCGGTGTGCGTCGGTCTGCAAAAGGCTTGTGTGAAAGCCGGGACCATCGTTATTGTACACGGCAAGCAGCCGATCCTGTATGGCCTCGCCACTGAACACCGCACTGTAGACAGCAAGATTGCCGCCCTTGGAGTGTCCGCCCACGCGCAGTAGGAGCGCCGGATATGCCGCCGCTGCGGCCTTGAGATAGTCGGCGGCCTCGGCCTGCGCGGGGACGGTGGACATCAGCGCAAGATTACAGTCCTCTTTCCAGCCGACAATGGTATCATCCGTCCCGCGGAACGCGATATACGCCGTTCCGTCGCCCGGCAATATGGTCAGTGCGGCAAATTGAACCTCTTCTTTTGTATCAATATGGCAGACGTAGCCGTCCAGCCGTGCTTGCGCAAAGCGGCGGCTTGCTGCCATTTTTTCCAGCAGCTGCGGGATTTCTGACGGTACAAGCACGCCAAGATCGGTTGTGGGGTGCAGCTGAAAATAACGTGCCGCCGCCTCGGCCAGCACCACGCCCGTCCCGTTAAACATCTCCGGCACAAGCGCCGAAAAATCAAGAAAGCAGAGCTGGGTCAAAATCAGATTGTCCACCTCGTTAAACGCGCGCTCGTCAAAGGACAGATCACCGCGCCAGTCCAGATAGTCCAATATATTCGCCATTGGATGCCTCCTCCTGTTTTTGTATTATGATACACTGTTTCCCGCCTGTTCACAAGCGAATTCCGCTTAAGTTTTTCTTAATCCATAACCGTGTGCTTGCGCAATTTCGGGGGAATGCGCGAGTGTCTGTCTTAAAACCTATTAACCTATTGACTTTGTAGGAATATTGTGATATCTTACAGACAAAGAAAATGATACCGGAGAGCCGGGCGGTTAAAGTCTCGCCGCTTTCCGTGAAAAAGGAGCTGATTTTATGCAGATTTATGCCGATAATGCCGCAACGACCAAAATGAGCCGCACGGCAATCGACGCGATGCTGCCTTATATGGAAACCTACTACGGCAACCCGTCCAGCCTGCACAGCGTTGGTCAGAAAGCCGCGCAGGCGCTGGCCGACGCGCGTCAGACGGTTGCCGACTGTCTTGGCTGTGAGCCGCGCGAGATCATCTTTACCTCCGGCGGCAGCGAGGCTGATAATCAGGCGCTGCTCTCCGCCGCGATGCTTGGCCAGAAAAAAGGCAAAAAGCACATTATCTCCACCAATATTGAGCACCACGCCATTCTCCACTCGCTGCGCCGGCTCGAAAGCCTCGGCTTTGAGGTGACGCTGCTGCCGGTGGACGAAAAAGGCCGCATCACGGTGGAGCAGGTGGCAAACGCCATTCGCCCCGACACGTGCCTTGTCACCGTCATGTACGCCAACAATGAGATCGGCACGATTGAGCCGATTGCCGAGATCGGTGCGCTGTGCCATGAAAAGGGCATCTTGTTCCACACTGATGCTGTACAGGCTGCCGGTCATCTGCACATCGACGTCAAGGCGCAGAACATTGATCTTTTGTCGCTGTCCGGACACAAGTTCCACGGCCCAAAGGGCGTGGGCGCGCTGTATGCGCGGCGCGGCATTGTGCTGACGAATTTGATTGAGGGCGGTGCACAGGAGCGCGGCAAGCGTGCGGGAACGGAGAACATTCCCGCAATCGTGGGCATGGCCGCAGCGCTGAAGGAGGCGTGCGCCAATTTGGATGAGAACGCGAAAAAGGTTGCCGCGCTGCGCGACCGGTTGATCGCAGGCCTGTCGCAGATTCCGCACTGTGCGCTCAATGGCGATGACAACGGCGCAAACCGGCTGCCTGGCAATGTGAACTTCTGCTTCGAGGGCATCGAGGGCGAGAGCTTGCTGCTGCTGCTTGACGCAAAGGGCATCTGCGCATCGTCCGGTTCGGCGTGCACGTCCGGCTCGCTCGATCCCAGCCACGTGCTGCTTGCCATCGGACGGCCGCACGAGGTGGCACACGGCTCGCTGCGTCTGAGTCTCTGCGAGTCGAACACGGCAGAAGAGGTTGACTATATGCTGGCGCAGATTCCCGGCATTGTCTCCTATCTGCGGGGCATGTCACCTGTGTGGAAAGAGCTGCTCAGCGGGCAGCGCACGTTTATGCTGTAAGGGAGGAACAGTCATGGCACTTTATACAGATACAGTAATGGATCATTTCATGAATCCGCGCAACGTCGGTGAAATTCCCGACGCCGACGGCATCGGCGAGGTTGGCAACGCCAAGTGCGGCGACATTATGAAGATGTATATCAAGGTAAAGGACAACAAGATCGACGATGTGAAGTTTGAGACGTTCGGCTGCGGCAGCGCCATCGCTTCCAGCTCTATGGCCACCGAGATGATCAAGGGCAAGACGATTGACGAGGCGCTGGCCGTCACGAACAAGCAGGTTGTTGAGGCACTGGGCGGTCTGCCCGCGCACAAGCTGCACTGCTCGGTGCTGGCAGAGGAGTCGATCAAATCCGCCGTCAAGGATTATTATGACAGGAACGGCATTGAATATGACCACAGTAAGTTTCCTGACTGTGAGAACTGCGCCGCGTGCCATATGGTGTAATCATATATAGAACGCAAGGGGCAGGAAAACCGGTTGCAGGGCGGAGACTGTGGCCGCCGGAGGCGTAGCTGCGAAAAAAACATCCCATCGGGTATACACCCAATGGGATGTTTTCTTATCGCTTGCTCCATGTGGAGGGGAGCAGGAGAATGACCATGGGATACAGCTCCAGACGGCCAAAGAGCATATCCAGACACAGGACAATCTTTGACAGGGGGCTGAACATGGCAAAATTTCCGACCGGACCGACCAGGCCAAGACCCGGACCAATGTTGTTGAACGTGGCAAGCACGGCAGTGAGCGTGGTTTGGCCGTCAAAGTTGTCAAACGACACCAGCAGCACCGAAATCAGAACCAAAAACACATATGTCAGGAAATAGCTGCTGACGCCGCGGATGGTGTCGCTGCCCACGCGCTTTGCGTCCATGGTGACGGTTTTGACGGTGTGCGGCGCGATCAGCAGTCGGAGCTCTTTCTGGACGGTCTTGAACAGGATTACAAGGCGCGAGACCTTGAGGCCGCCGCCGGTAGAGCCGGCGCATGCGCCGACGATCATCAAGAACACCAGAATTGATTTTGACAGCTGCGGCCAGAGGTTAAAGTCCGCCGTGCAGTAGCCGGTGGTGGTGATAACCGAGCCGACCGAGAACGCTGCGTGATGCAGCGCGTCATAAAAGCTTGGAAACTGCGGGAAAATATTGAGGGTAATGGCCGCGATAGACGCGAAAATGATAATCAGATACCAGCGCAGCTCAGTATTTTTCCACACCAGATCAAACTTCCGGCGCAGCAGGAAGAAATATACCGAAAAATTGACGCCAAATAGAATCATAAACACCGTTGTGACGGTTTGCGCGTAGTAGTCATATGCGCCGAGCGACGCGGCCTTGATGGCAAAGCCGCCCGTACCGGCCGTGCCGAATGCATTGCACAGACTGTCAAACAGCGGCATCCCACCCGCCAGATAGAAAATAATTTCCAGAATTGTGAGCGCAAAGTAAATCCCGTACAGAATTTTAGATGAGTCCACCATTCTGGGAACCATCTTGGAGACGGTAGGGCCGGGGCTTTCGGCGCGCAGCAGGTGAATAGCCTGGCCGCCCTCCAGATTGACAATCGCCAGCATAAACACCAGAATGCCCATGCCGCCGATCCAGTGCGAGAAGCTGCGCCACATCAGCATACAGTGGCTGAGCGCCTCCGCGTTTAATAGGATGCTTGAGCCCGTTGTGGTAAAGCCGGAAATCATCTCAAACACGGCGTCAAGATAAGACGGAATTTCACCCGAGAGCGTAAACGGCAGTGCACCGACCAGCGACAGTACAATCCACCCGAGGGCTACCGTGACAAGGCCGTCCTTTGCATAGATGGTTTTTACGCTGGGCTTTGAGAAGCGGACGGCGCAGAAGCCGACAAGACCCGCGCCAAGCATGGTGTAGATAAACCATAGTCCGCTTGCCTCCAGATAGCACAGCGCAGTGAGCGCCGGCACAAGCATCAGTGCAGCCTCGATCAGCAGAATTATGCCGAGAATATAGCAAATCATCCGTCTGTTCATGGCTTATCCCTTTCGCTTTTCCAGAATGTCGCGCAGATCGCTCAAACCGGTGATGGTGGTGATAACAATGACGCTGTCACCGGGTTCAAGCGTATCCTGACCACTGGGAATGAGCACCTTGCCGCTGCGCAGGATGCAGCCAATCAGCAAGTTGGAGCGCAGATGCAGCTGTGAAAGCGGAATGCCGCAGAAGTCGGCGTTCTCCGCCACATGGAACTCCAGCGCCTCCACCTGCCCGCCAAGGAGTTTATAGAGCGTCTCCACCTTTGAGCCGACCGAGTTCTGCATGGCGCGGACATAGCGGCAGATGAGGTTTGAGGCGCTGTGGCGCGGGTTATATGTACTGCCCACGTCCATTGTGCCGATGATGTTCTGGAATGAGTTGCGGTTAATTTTGGTGACAACCTTGACCTTGGGAAATGTTTTGCGGACGTACATGCCCATCAGCAGATTTTCCTCGTCAATGCCGGTCAGCGCGGCGAAGCCGTCAGTTGCGGCAATGCCGGATTCGCGCAGGAACGCTTCGTTTGTGCCATCGCCGTGCAGGATGGTGGCCTTGGGCAAAAGCTCGGCCAGCTCCTCACAGCGGGCATAGTCCGAGTCCAGAATCTTGACACTGATGCCGGAGTCCAGCAGCTGCCGCGCCAGATAATAGGCAATTCTGCCGCCGCCGACAATCATGACCTGCCGGACGGGCGTGGCAGCCAGCCGCGTTTTTTTGAAAAATGCCTGTGCGCTTCGCGCCTCGGCAATCAGAGAGATACGGTCGCCCGCAGCCAGACGGAACGCGCCGGAGGGGATGATCACGCCTGCGCTGCTGCGCTCTACCGCGCCAATCAGAATTTTGGCGCTGCCGGCCAGCGACGGCAGATCCATCAGCGCCATGCCGCACAGCGCCGAGTCGGCGGGGATGGACAGCTGTAACAGCTCTACGCGGCCACCTGCGAAAGTATCGGCCTTGATAGCCGACGGCACGCGCACGCTGCGCGCAATCTCCTGTGCGCAGGTGAGCTCGGGGTTTACTGCCAGACTCAAGCCCAGATCGTCGGTAATAAGCGACAGCTCACCGTCGTATTCAGGATTGCGCACGCGGGCGATGGTATGGCGCGCACCGGCCTTTTTTGCCACCAGACAGCACAGCAGGTTCAGCTCGTCCGATGCCGTGACAGCGATCAGCAGATCAGCGGAGTCAACGCCGGCCTCCAGTTGGGTTGCATACGTTGCACCGTTACCCTCAATGCAGAGAATATCCAGATCCTCGGTGGTCTGCTGGAGCGGGGCGGGGCTGCGGTCAATGATGGTGATGTCATGACCCTCGCGAGAGAGCTGCTCGGCAAGGGTGCTGCCAATTTTGCCATCGCCGACGATCACAATTTTCATCAGATTCTCTCCTAAAATTTAGAATAGATTTATGCATATCATACCACGCGAAGCGTGTAAATGCAATTGTGAACGCATAAAGAAAGCACACCGGAATTGACAAACGGCCGACGGATATGGTAAAATAAATTTGAAAATTTGGCAAATACCCTGACCCTGGGTGAGACCCTGCGTAAAAAGGGAACGGAAAAGGGCGGCATCAGCCGCCCTTATTTACAGCCGGATAAGTACATATGCGCCCGTGGTGGAATTGGCAGACACGATGGATTTAGGTTCCATTGCGCAAGCGTGCAGGTTCAAGTCCTGTCGGGCGCACCACTCAGAAATGACCTTTGGATGTCAGGCAGCCGCGCAGGGCGCGCCCGCCTCGACAGCAAAGGTCTTTCTTCGTTCAAAATCGTGGCCGCTGACGCTGGGTCACGATTTTGTTGTATAAAGAAAACCACGCGTTAGACGCGTGGTTCAAAAAAGCCTATGGCGATGAGCAAAAAATCCTGTTAAGATG
>CAKTUT010000032.1 GCA_934621665.1 uncultured Oscillospiraceae bacterium
GTGCATTCGCACGATGCGAGTGTGCGTAGCACACGGGATTCTTGATTAAATATTTTAATCAAGAATCAGTATTAAACTTCTTTCCAGACGAAATTCTCTTTCCCTGCACCAAGCTCAAAGTGCAGTTTGACGATGCCAAGGTCAATCTTGCTGTATGGTCCGCCTTTGCTGCTCAGCGCCACGCTGTCGCCTTCCTGGGCAAGATAAAAGCTCTGCTGATTCACCGCCGTGGGCGCGAGCAGCGCTGCTTCTACGCCGCGGCGAAACCAGTCGGGCGAGGCGTCAGAGAGATTGCTGAGTTCCTCGGCCGAACGGCTTTTGTGCGCACGCCCGGGACTTATGCCGTAGCCGATGGCAATGACGCAGATGAGCTTGTCGCCGGGGTTGATGATAATGGGGCACTTGCGCTTGCTGTAGGTCAGTGCAACCCAGCAGGTGCTGAGGCCAAGCGCCTGCGCTTCCAGTACCAGCTTTTCGCCGTAGTAGCCCGCGACGGTTTCGCGGTTTTCAATCTCAGGTGCGGCCAGCGCGATATAGTTGCGCACGCCGGAGAAATGACCATAGTGCGCCATAAGGCCGGAAAAGGCTTTCGGTTCGTTTGTTACCAGCTGAATACGCAGACCGCTTGCCTGATTATACTGCTTGATGCTGGCAGTCAGTGCGGCCAGCGCGTCTGGCTCGATGGGTTTTGTCAAATAGCTGCGGACGGAGTGCCGCTTTTCCATCGCGCCTTGCCACTGTGCTTCATTCATGATGTCCGCCTCCTTTTTGGGCAAGTATATCATAAAGCGGCGGCAAAAGGAAAGACAGAAATTGTGAATTTTCTGCGGAGACAACATATGCAAAAAACGGACGCAAGCGTTACCTTGCGCCCGTTTGCAGTTTTCATTACTTGTTGCGCTTGAGTGCGGCATCCACCAGACTGACAAAGAGGGGATGGGGCTTGTTGGGACGGCTCTTAAATTCGGGATGATACTGCACGCCGATATAGAAGTCGTTTTCGGGGATTTCAACCGTCTCTACAATATAGCCGTCAGGCGACGTACCGCTGATGACAAGGCCGCAGTCGCTGAGCAACTGGCGGTAGTCATTGTTGAACTCATAGCGATGGCGGTGGCGCTCTTGAATCTCGGATTTGCCATAGGCGCGGAACATCTGCGTACCATCCTTGATATGGCACGGATATGCGCCAAGGCGGAGCGTGCCACCCTTGTTGACCTGTTCATTCTGGTCAGGCAGAAAGTCGATCACCTTGTCGGGAGAGTCGGGGTTAAATTCACCCGAGTCTGCCAGCGGCAGCCCTGCCGCATAGCGCGCAAAGGCAATCACGGCTATCTGCATACCAAGGCAGATGCCAAGATACGGCACATTGTGTGTGCGGCAGTATTCGGCGGTGATGATTTTGCCCAGAATACCGCGGTTGCCAAAGCCACCGGGAACAATTACGCCCGCGCAGTCTGCAAGTGTCTCAGCTACGTTTTCCACGGTGATTGTTTCAGAGTCAATCCATTTGATATACACGTGTGCGCCGAGCTCGTAGCCCGCGTGGTGAAGCGCCTCGGCAACCGACAGATACGCGTCGTGCAACTGTACGTATTTGCCCACCAGACCGATGGTGACGGCCTTGGAGCGGTTGTGAATGCGTGACAGCATCTCATTCCAATCGGTTAGGTCAATCTGCGGTGCATCAATGCCGAGCTCGCGGCAGACAATCGACGAGAAATTACTCTTTTCCAGCATGATGGGCGCTTCGTACAAAACCGGCAGCGTAATATTTTCAATGACGCAGTCGGGCTTGACATTACAGAACATCGAAACCTTTTTAAAGATGGACTCTTCCAGCGGCTCATCGCAGCGGAGAATGATGATGTTGGGGTTGATGCCCATGCCCTGAAGCTCCTTGACGGAATGCTGGGTGGGCTTGGTCTTATGCTCGTCAGAGCCGCGCAGATAGGGGACAAGCGTCACGTGGATGAACAGACTGTTCTCCCGGCCAACCTCCAGCGAAATCTGCCGGACGGCCTCCAGAAACGGCTGCGACTCAATGTCGCCGATGGTACCGCCGATTTCGGTGATGACGACGTCTGCGTCGGTTTTCTGGCCGACGGCATAGACGAACTGCTTGATCTCATTTGTAATATGCGGAATGACTTGAACGGTAGAGCCAAGGTATTCGCCGCGGCGTTCCTTGTTCAGAACGTTCCAGTAGACCTTGCCGGTGGTCAGGTTGGAGAACTTATTGAGATTTTCGTCGATAAAGCGCTCGTAGTGGCCGAGATCCAGATCGGTTTCCGCGCCGTCCTCGGTGACATAGACCTCGCCATGCTGATAGGGACTCATCGTGCCCGGATCGACGTTGATATACGGGTCAAGCTTCTGCGCCGCGACCTTGAGCCCGCGCGCTTTCAGCAGCCGTCCAAGGGATGCGGCCGTAATGCCCTTGCCAAGACCCGAGACAACGCCGCCGGTGACGAAAATATATTTTGTTGCTCTCATAAGTTCCTCTCCTGTCTGTTCTGTTTCAATCGTGCTTCCTATTATTTTTATGTGTGCTGCTCTTGTGTGCAGCGGTCAGCCGTCATAGGTGCGGATGATGCATTCTGCGGCCTCGCGGCTTGAGATGCGCTCGTCCATGGCGCGCTTTTCAATCAGACGGTGCGCCTCCTGCTCACTCAGATGCAGGCGGTCAATCAAAAGCCATTTTGCATGATTTACCGTACGGATAGCGGCAAGCTTTTCCAGTAGCGAGCGGTTTGTCGTCTCCATTTTTTCCAACCGCGTGCGAAGCGCTGATAGAAGCTTGATGGCGGAATAAAATGCCTGCCTTGAAAATGGCTTTGGGAGCGTCAGGACACCAGCACTTTCGCACCGAAAGCTGGTCTTTTCATATAGCTCACTTTTGACCAGAAGTAAAACGCCGATGCTTCCCTCGGCGGCCTCCAGCGCAAAATCCGTGCCAAAGGTGTCGGAAAGCGGCGCGTCAATCAGAAGAATATCCACCGGCTTTTCCGCCATCAGGCGGCGCGCTTCGCCGGCACTGTGAACGCACAGGTGCGGCGCGAACTCCGATTGGGGAAACAGGTGTGACAGATAGCTTTGCAGTTCATCGCGTGGCGAGACGATCAAAATCTGCCGCCGGGGCTTGGATGACAGAAGCATAGGCGCGCCCCTTATGCCAGCAGGCACGCGCGCATGGCCTCAGGCAGTACCGAGGCGACGAACTTGCTCTCCCGTGCCAGCATAGCTGCTTCATCAAGGCTGAGGGGAAGTGACTGAAGCTGCGCGGTTTCAGCGGCGTCCGCGTGAAACAGGTTCAGATCGGTGGGCAGCGGCAGGGGAATGTTGTGCTGAATGCCGTCCAGTCCCGCACGGATGAGAAGCGCATAGGCAAGATACGGATTTGCTGTGGGATCGGGCGAGCGCAGCTCCATGCGTGCATATTCGCCGCTTGCCGCAGGAATGCGGATGAGCTGAGAGCGGTTTTCGCGTGACCAGGTGACGTATTTTGGCGCTTTGTTGCGGCCAAGACGCTGGTAAGAATCGCGGCAGGGGTTTAAAAATACGGTGATTTCGCGGATGTGTGCCAGAATCCCCGCCATAAACTGCGGCGTGCGGTCGATGCCGTCGGCGCAGCGAAGTGAAATGTTGATATGCAGGCCGTTACCGCTTGCGCCAGGCAGCGGCTTTGGCGAAAAGTCGGCGCAAAGGCCATTCTGCATTGCAGCGGCCTTGACGACCGTCATAAAGTTCAGCGCATTGTCCGCTGCGCTTAGCGCGTCGCTGTAGCGGAAGTCAATTTCATTTTGGCCGGGGCCTTCCTCGTGGTGAGAGCTTTCGGGCGAGATGCCCATCTCCTGTAGGGTAAAGCAGATCTCACGCCGGATGACCTCGCCCTTGTCCTCAGGCGCAACGTCCATATAACCGGCCGTATCAAGCGGCGTTTTGGTGGGCTGACCCTTTTCGTCGGTCTCAAACAGATAAAACTCATATTCCGGGCCGAAGAACAGCTGAATACCGGCTGCGCGCGCCTCATTTACTGCGGCACTGAGAATGGCGCGGCTGTCCTTTTCATACGGCGTGCTGTCGGGATAACGGATGTCGCAGAACATTCGCACAACCTTTCCCTGTACCGCGTGCCATGGCAGCGCCGTGAGCGTGGCGGCAATGGGGTGCAGAAACAGGTCGGAGCGAACCTCGCTTTCAAAGCCGGCAATGGCCGATGCATCAAAGGAAATGCCGCTTTTGAATGCGCGCGGCAGTTCGGATGGCATAATGGCGATGCTCTTCTGCCGCCCGCGGCAGTCGGTAAAGGCAAGCTGGATAAAACGGATATCCTCCTGCTCTACAAGCTCCATTACATCGTCAGTGGTATACTGCATCGCTGCGCGCTCCTTTCAAAAGTGCCTCAATTTCCGCAGAAAAAGCGAAAAAGAGTGTTCCGGAGCGGGAGACAAGTGCTCCTCATACCGCAAACACCCTTGTTTACCGGGGTATTATAATCTGCACAGGTCGGTTTGTCAATCCAGGATTTCGCGATTTTGGGAAATAGCTTGACTGTTGGCGAACATCGTCGTATTATTTAAGAGGTATTGCGTCTGGCGTTATGCGGGCGTATGCAT
Organism: uncultured Oscillospiraceae bacterium; assembly: GCA_934621665.1. Taxonomy (GTDB): domain Bacteria; phylum Bacillota; class Clostridia; order Oscillospirales; family Oscillospiraceae; genus CAG-170. The sequence continues at coordinate 4,620 of CAKTUT010000032.1, forward strand.
TAAACGAAACGAGGTTAGATGGATGAGAGCAAAACAATGTGTCATCGTGCTGGACTTTGGCGGACAGTACAACCAGCTGATCGCGCGCCGTGTGCGCGAGGCGAACGTGTACTGTGAGGTTAAGCCCTGCACAACGCCGCTGACGGAGCTGATGAAGCTTCAGCCGATTGGCTTTATCTTTACCGGAGGTCCACAGAGCGTCTATGCCGAGGGTTCGCCGCAGGTCGATCCAGCAATTTTCACGCTGGGACTGCCGATTCTTGGAATCTGCTATGGCTGTCAGCTGGTTGCGCACAATCTGGGCGGCAAGGTGACGGCGGCACAGAATGATACTGCGCGCGAATACGGTAAGACAGAGACTTGGTTTGACACAAGCTGCACTCTTTTCCATGGCATGAAAGATCAGAGCATCACATGGATGAGTCATGGCGACTATATGGCAAAAGTGCCCGACGGCTTTACGCTGTGCGCACACTCGGCGGCGTGCCCCACAGTTGGTATCTGCGACGAGAGCCGCAAGATCTACGGTGTGCAGTTCCACCCGGAGGTAAACCACACCGAGGAGGGAACGCTGATTCTGCGCAATTTCCTCTATCGTGTCTGCGGTGCAACTGGCGACTGGACGATGGCGGACTATCGTCAGACGGCCATCAAGGCCATCCGGGAAAAGGTTGGCAGCGGTAAGGCGCTTTTGGCGCTGTCGGGCGGCGTTGACTCGTCGGTCGCGGCGGCACTGATGGCCGAGGCGATCGGCAATCAGCTGACGTGCGTATTTGTCGATCACGGCCTGATGCGAAAAGATGAGGGCGACGAGGTGGAAGCGGCGTTCTCCAAGTGGGATATTAACTTTGTCCGCGTCAATGCCGAAGAGCGCTTTCTGACGAAGCTTGCCGGTGTCAGCGATCCCGAGACGAAGCGCAAGATTATCGGCGAGGAGTTTATCCGTGTATTTGAGGCGGAGGCCAAGAAGATCGGCGCGGTTGATTTTCTGGTGCAGGGTACAATTTATCCGGATGTCATTGAGTCCGGCCTTGGCAACTCGGCTGTTATCAAGAGCCACCACAATGTTGGCGGCCTGCCGGACTATGTGGATTTCAAGGAAATCATTGAGCCGCTGCGGATGCTGTTTAAGGATGAGGTGCGCGGCCTTGGGCGTGAACTTGGGCTGCCGGAATATCTGGTTATGCGTCAGCCGTTCCCGGGTCCAGGTCTTGCCATCCGCGTGATCGGCGATATTACAAAGGAAAAGCTGGACACGCTGCGTGAGGCGGATTTCATTTTCCGCGACGAGATTGCAAAGGCGGGCTATGACCGCCAGATGAACCAGTATTTCGCGGTGCTTACGTCCATGCGTTCGGTTGGCGTTATGGGCGACGGCCGGACGTATGACTATACGCTGGCGCTGCGCGGCGTGACCACGTCTGACTTTATGACCGCCGATTGGGCGCGGATTCCGTATGACGTGCTGGATCGCATCTCGACTAGAATCGTAAACGAGGTGCGCGGCATCAACCGAATTGTATACGATATTACGAGCAAACCACCTGCGACCATTGAGTGGGAGTAATTCCGAAAACGCCGGAAACCCGCATGAATACAGGCTTTTTTGCCCGTCAAAATGGCTCGTGATACTGGATTGATACTATTTTTTCAAATCCGGCACTCCGAGAGAATGATTCCAAAATGACAAGCAAAACCGTCCTGCTGAAAGGCACTCAGCAGGACGGTTTTTTGCTTGTCTTATTTCTTTTTCCAAGGAATATATTCCTTACGTCCCCAATCTGTCACCAGCGCTTGATGCAGAGCATCGCGCGACAGGTGTCACGGGTATTTTGCGCTCAGACGTATTTTTTTGCTGAATTTATCGGGCGAATGTGATACAATAAACCTGTAAACTTGTCGATTTAGAAGAGGTACGTATGAAAACGGGAAAAAAGCCGACCTATATCAGCCTGTTCAGCAGCGCCGGTGTGGGGTGCTACGGCTTCAAGCTGGAGGCGTTCGACTGCATTGCAACCAACGAATTGATTGCGAGAAGACTGGACGTACAGCGGTTTAATCAAAAGTGTAAATATGAAAGCGGCTATATCTGCGGCGATATTACCGAGGAAGCGACGAAAACGTCGCTTTATGAGCAGATTGACCTTTGGAAAAAGGAAGAGCAGCTGACGCGTGTGGACGTGGTGATCGCCACGCCGCCGTGTCAGGGAATGTCGGTTGCAAACCACAAGAAGCACGATGATGAAATTGTCCGAAACTCGCTTGTGGTTGAGTCGCTCAAGCTCATTGAACAGATTCATCCGCGCTTTTTTGTGCTGGAAAACGTGCCTGCATTCATGAGAACGGCCTGTACAGACGTGGATCAGAAGATCAAGACGATTGGCGAGGCGATCGAAAAGCACCTTGGCGCGGACTATTCCTATGCCGCGCATGTGATCAATTTTAAAAATTACGGTGCATGCTCAAGCCGCCAGCGCACGTTGGTTATTGGCGTGTGCAAAGACCTGTCAGATGAAATTTCTCCGCTGGAGCTGTTCCCGAAAATGCAAAAGGAGCAGACGCTGCGCCAGACCATTGGGCAGATGAAGCCTCTGCGGGAATACGGTGAGATTGACGAGAGCGATATTTATCATTCGTTTCGAATGTATCCGGAACATATGCGCGCATGGATTTCTGACCTCAAGGAGGGCGAGTCTGCGTTTGACAACGCGGACAACAGCAAGAAACCGCATCAGGTGATCGGTGGGGAGATTGTCGTCAATCAGCGCAAAAACGGCGATAAATACACACGCCAGTACTGGGATAAGGTCGGCCCATGCATCCATACGCGCAACGACCAGCTGGCAAGCCAGAATACGATCCATCCGAGCGACGACCGTGTGTTCAGCATCCGTGAGCTGATGCGGATGATGAGCGTGCCGGATTCGTTCAGATGGACGAGCAGAGCCGTGGACGAGCTGAATCGGATGCCGCTGGAACAAAAGCGGGAGTTTCTGAAAAAAGAGGAGATCAAAATTCGGCAGTCGCTTGGCGAGGCCGTCCCAACTGCGATTTTCCGCGCGATTGCGGAGAAAATCAAAGCCGCGCTTCAATACCAGCCGCTGAGCACAGCGGCAATCAACAAACTGGTGTCCGAGTGTGCGCTCTCTGAGGCAAAGAAGCTTCAGACGTTTATTCGGGACAATCCGATGCGTCTGTCTCCGGCCTCGCTTGGAAGAGTTGCAGAGTTGGCAAATACGAGTCGGACAGACCACGCAGCATATTTTACAAGCAAGACGCTGATCACGGAGATGATGAAAGCGCTGCCGAATACCGACAGCCAAACCGTGCGAATTCTCGAGCCGTCGGTTGGTGTTGGAAACTTTATCCCGCTGCTTTTAAAGAAGTTTGAGGGAAAACAGATCCAGCTGGACGTGATGGACATTGACGCGGACAGCCTGGAGGCGGCAAAGCTGATCCTGAGAGGCTATCCGCTCCCGGATACGTGCACAATTCGCTATCTCAACGCGGATTTTCTGCTGTACCCATTCCAGGCAAAGTATGATTATATCATTGGCAATCCGCCGTTTTATAAGCTGAAGTCATCAGATGACCGGCTTGCGGTCTATCGAAAGGGCGCGGTCAATCAGAATACGACGAATCTGTGCTCGTTCTTTTTGGATAAGGCGATGCAGATCGGCAATTATGTGGCGATGGTGTTTCCTAAATTTTTGCTGAATACGCCGGAATTTGCCGTGACAAGAGATCGGCTTTCACAAAAAGCGGTGGATTGCATTCTTGACTTTGGCGAAAAGGGCTTTCCAGGAGTGCTGGTGGAGACTTTGGCCGTGTTTATTAACAATCTCGGCCGCCCCAGCAGGACACGCGTTGTCTCGGTGACACGTGGGATGGAGATGCTCCAGCGGCAGAATTATATTTTCGACAAAAAGCTGCCGTACTGGGTGATTTATCGCGATGAGGCGTTTGACAATGTGTGCAAAAAGCTGGATTTTGCCGTATTTGACGTGTTCCGCGACCGGCAAATCACGAATCAGATGCTCACCGAGCAGGGGGAGATTCGCGTATTAAAAGCGCGGAATATCAGTGACGACGGAACGAGAATTGAAGATATTTTGCACTACGATTCCTACATATCGAAAAAGGAAGCGGCGGGATTGAACGTCTACGCGTATCTCAATGCAGATGACGTGTACCTGACGCCGAATATGACGTATAAGCCGCGGATGATGAAAAAGCCGAACGGCTGTCTTGTCAACGGCTCGGTTGCGATTTTGCTGCCGAAAGACGGCGTATGCCCGACGGATGCGCAGATGAAATACATTGCAAGTCAGGAGTACCGCACGTTTTATCAGGCGGCCAGAAATTATCAGACGAGGTCACTGAATGTGGACGCATGTTCGGTATTCTTCTATGGCCTGCTGCGAAGTACGGAAAAGACCGAGCCGATTACAGAGGTGTTTAGCGAAGCGGGCGCATTGTCTGCTGCAAAGGCGCGCAGCACGGTGGAAACGCAGCGTGCCGTAAAAGCGCAGGACGAGGCAAGCACGGAGCAGGCACAGCTCCAACCAACAGATAAGGGGAGGCTTAGCGTGATGACACAGCAGGAGCTGCAAGGGTTTTGCAAGCAACACAACTACGATCTGCGTAAAAGCCACAACGCCCGCTGGATTGACCAGAAGTGCACGCCGGATGTTTTGTGGTCGGTGTCTGACTTTGTGCTGAACTTTGTAGACAATGTGAGTGACTGCTTTACCGTTAAGGACATCTGGAAGAGCGAATACGCGAAGCAGACCATTGCCGAGACGTATTCAAAGCCAGGGACGGACGAGCGAAAAGCGGAAAACGAGTACGACAAGGTGTTTGCGCAGCCGCTGAGTATGCTCTGCTACGCCGGCGTGCTGGCGGACGTTTCCGCTACGTCGCGCCACCGGTATCGGATTGCGAACCGCGAGGTGCTGGAGTACATTGCCCGGAACGACGTGTATGCGCTGCGTTTTTTGCAGTGCTATATCGAAAAGGTGCTTTGCGACAGCGGGCTTATGATCCTGTTTGAAAACTTCTTTGAACATCAGGACAAGTCGCATTTCAACCAGCTGAAGCAGAAGTTTATTGACTTTTATCACGTCTATACGCCGGTCAATGGCGACTTTGAGCCAAAGCGAATTTTTACCAAGGTGCTCAATCCGCTTGCCTTTGGCAGAGGCAAGCGCGGCACGGAGCGCGGCCGTTTGTCACCGCACAAAATTAACCGCTCCGACATGATGTATAATCAGGACAATTTCCGTGACGTCTACTGCGGAAAGCCGAAAGAGATGACCCGGCAGGAGTGGCTTACACTTCATCCGGAGATTGAGGTGCGCGACGGCTATTTTGAACAGATGATGCCCCGCGCCAAGCGGACGCTGCGCGATTTTAACGAGCGGTATCGGGCGAATGCGTCAGAGCTGAGCCGGTTTGTTGCAGGGCACGACGACACCGCCGCCGCAACGCAGGCACATCATATTTTCCCGCGGACAGAGTATCCGGAAATTATGCACTATGTGGAAAATATGATTATGCTGACGCCGAACCAGCACTATGGCTTTGCGCATCCGAACAACAACACACACGCAATTGATATGGACGCGCAGCGGGTTTTGCTGCTTGCAAAGCTGGGCAGTATCCGGCAGAATCTGACGAGTGAGACAGAGGAGCAGATCTTTGCATTCCGCGATTTTCTGCGTGTGCTGCGCATCGGCTGGGATGACGAGTCGGTGCTGGAGATCGCTGACGGCGATTATGAACGCGTGATCGACGCAATCAATTGCCACTATCTGGCGTGATGCGATGACCAGAATAACAATATAAGGAGAGCTTTTTTGAAAGACAAACGATCAATGGATTGTGTGCGCTGACCGGGAGGTTGGCAAATCACATTTCCGCCATTCCTCCCGGAAAGTCAGCGATGATTTTTAGGAGGAAACACTATGAACCGCGAAAACAAGCGGAAGCAATACGAAAAAGGTTACTACAAGACGCATCCGTGCAATGAAAGCTTTACCTGCAAGGTTTGCGGGCGGCAGATGATGCCGCAGGGCGCGGGCACGGAGCATCGGAATCACTGCAACAACTGCCTGTCTAGTCTCCACGTGGATATTGTGCCCGGAGACCGTGCATCTGACTGCGGCGGCGTGATGGATGCGATTGCCGTATGGGTGCGGAAAAACGGCGAGTGGGCGATTGTCCATCGCTGCCGCCGATGCGGCGTGCTCAGTTCCAACCGTACAGCTGCCGACGATAATCCCATGAAGCTGATGAGCATTGCCTTAAAACCGTTAGCGCAGCCGCCCTTTCCACTGGAGCGGATTGAGGAGCTGACAGAGCAGATGGCAGGCGATGGATGCATCTGGTAACGAAAAATTGCGTGTGAGCAGGGCAGCAGCCCTGCTCACGTTTTTATGGCGGAAAATGCAAAAAGCGCAGGAAAGCCAGTTGACAAATCTGTTCTACATATGTAGAATAAAATATACTACAAATGTAGAAGAAAGGCGTGATGCATATGGCACAAAAACGGCTGCCCGATGCCGAGCTTGAGGTGATGCAGGCCATCTGGGCGTGCAGCGCGCCGGTTTCGCGCGCGCAGATCGACGAAATTCTCCGGCAGACGCATCCGATGGCGCAGACAACGCTGTTGACGCTGTTGACGCGGCTGGCGGAAAAATCCTATATCCGGATTGACAAAACCGGGCGCAGCGCCAGCTATACACCGCTGATTTCACGTGAGACGTATCTGGCGCAGCAGAGCAGACGTTTTTTTGACAAGCTTTGCGGCGGGAGTCTCTCCACGTTTGCCACCGCGCTATGCAGCAGTGGGCTGACGAAAGAGGAAATTGCAGAGCTTCGGACGCTTTTGGAGCAGGAGGCATTATGACGGTGAGCTTTGGCCTGCGGTTTTTCTATGCGCTGTGTATGAGCGCGGGATTTGCATGGGCTGTTGATGCAAGGTATGACGAGGCTATACCAAAGCCGGATGAGACGAGTAAAGGCGAGCGCTATCGGCCAATTGTGCTGGCAACGCTGCTGCCAACGGCGATGGTGATCTGGCCGGTGATTGGCCTGATTCTCAGCGATAAGGTGCAGACGCTGCGGATTTGGATTGGCGTATGCTTTGGCATTTTCCTGCAAATCAGCGTTTACTACGCGGTGCTGCTGTTGGCGCTGCCGCTTTTACGCCGCCATATCTGCGCAAGGAGCTGTGCGCTGCTGTGGCTGCTGCCCACATATCTTTATCTAACGCTCTATAACAACATGGAGGCATCGCGGCCGCTTTTGATTCTTCGGCTGTCCGGGAGCTGGATTTGGGTTGTGCTCGGTGTGTGGACAGCGGGCTTTGCCGGGATACTGGTGTGGAAAACGGTGGAGCATTTCTGCTTCCGCCGGTGCATTTTAAAGCATGCAGTGCCGGTCACCGATTCGGCGGTGCTGGAGATCTGGCAGGAAGAGATCAAAAGCGCCGGGATTAAAAAGGCAAAGTTCCGGTTGCTGTTGTCGCCGGACGTGACCTCGCCGCTGACGATTGGCCTTTCCAGACGATCCATGCGCGTGGTGCTGCCGCTGCGTGCATATACACCGGACGAGCTGCACCTGATTTTTCGGCATGAGATGATTCACATCTGCCGCGGCGACAGCGTATCAAAGTTCTTTTTGACGTTCTGTACGGCGCTTTGCTGGTTCAATCCGCTCATGTGGCGCGCGATGCGCAACAGCGCCGAGGATATGGAGCTGAGCTGCGACGAAAGTGTATTACAAGAGGCGGACAGCGCGACGCGCCGCGAATACGCAAATCTGCTTCTCGCGTCCGCAGGTGACAGACGCGGCTATACAACGTGCCTTTCTGCGGCGGCCTCGCCGATGCGCTACCGGCTGCAAGCGGTTGTCAAGCCGCGTGAGCGAAGCTGCGGCGTGGTTTTGATGGGAATCATTCTGTTTGTGCTGCTGATTACGAATGGCTACGTGGCGCTGGCCTATGGCGGACAGAGTGGCGACGCGGCTTTGTTTGCACAAGAACGTGAGACTTATACGCTGAAATCGCTCACATTGGAAACTGGCGATGAGCGGACGCAGCCGATCGTTGTGGATGAGGAGGCGTTGCTCGACTATCTGTCGGGGCTTGAGATGCAGACCCTAACCGGAAAATACGCCTTTGAGGGCTACGACCGGATTCTCCACTGCTATTTTGAGCGCGGGGACAGATGGATGTTTGCCGATTTCACTGACAGCACCGTTCGCATCGTAACGTCACTGAAGCGGAGCTCTGACGAGCAGATCTACGCACTGGCGCAGCCGCTGGACTGGGTGGTGATCGACCGGCTTCTGGTAGACCCGGAGCTGAGCATCTGCCTAACGCAGGACGGCATAAGCCAGAGCTGGGACATCACGGCGACGCTTGACCGGCTGACGCGGCTGGATGGCGACGAGGAAGCGGTGGTGTATGCGTCAGCAACGCCGAATGATACACCAAACGGCGTATATGGCCCAGAGCCGACGCAGGCGCTGCTGACGATATCCTATCCGCTTTGCGCGCCGCTGCGCCTGACGGCGGAAAACGAGAGCCGAAGTCAGCGCACAACGCTGACATGGAGGCCGTCGGAGAGCGGACGCTATGTCATGACGCTGCCGGAAAACACGGTGCATTACAGCGCTGTGCTGGAGTTTCAAACACCGGACGGGAGTAGATACCGCGCGGAATACCGGTTTGATATCGGAGTATAAACGAATAAGCGCCCGCTGCGGATCATCCGCAGCGGGCGCCTCAGCCTGTCGAAAAACCTCGTAGAGTTCCG
>CAKTUT010000033.1 GCA_934621665.1 uncultured Oscillospiraceae bacterium
GTGCTGAACCCCATCGGCTTTGACGCATTCGGTCTGCCGACTGAGAATTTTGCCATCAAGAATCACATTCACCCGGCAATTGTGACGAAGAACAATATCGCCAACTTTACGCGCCAGCTAAAAATGCTTGGCTACAGCTTTGACTGGGATCGCGTGATTGACACGACTGACCCAAATTATTACCGTTGGACGCAGTGGATTTTCCTCCAGCTGTATAAGAACGGCCTTGCCTATAAGGCAACCATGCCCGTCAACTGGTGCACCAGCTGCAAATGCGTGCTGGCAAACGAAGAGGTTGTCGAGGGCGTTTGTGAGCGCTGCGGCGCGCCGGTTATCCGTAAGGAAAAAAGCCAGTGGATGCTGCGCATCACGAAATATGCAGACCGCCTGATTGACGATCTGGATCTGGAGAATCTTGACTATATCGAGCGCGTTAAGACGCAGCAGAAGAACTGGATTGGCCGCTCCACCGGTACAGAGGTCACGTTCAAGACGAACGTCGGCGACGATGTGACAGTTTACACCACGCGCGTGGACACGCTGTTCGGCGTGACATATACGGTCATCTCTCCCGAGCATCCGATGCTGAAAAAGTGGAAAGACAAGATTGCCAATTGGGCGGAGGTTGAGGCTTATCAGCAGGCTGCGGCGCGCAAATCCGATTTTGAGCGCGGTGAGCTGAACAAGGATAAGACCGGCGTGCGTCTGGACGGCATTGAGGCGATCAACCCCGCTACCGGAAAGGCCGTCCCGATGTTCGTTTCGGACTATGTCCTGATGGGCTATGGTACGGGCATTGTCATGGGCGTTCCGGGTCACGACCAGCGTGACTGGGACTTTGCCACCAAGTTCGGCCTGCCAATCGTGGAGGTTGTCAAGGGCGGCGACGTCACGAAAGAGGCGTTCACGCTGAAAGATGACACCGGCATCATGGTCAATTCCGGTTTCCTCAACGGTATGACAGTCAAGGAAGCCATCCCGGCGATGAAGAAGTATGCCGTTGAGCAGGGCTGGGGGCATGAAAAGGTCAACTATAAGCTCCGCGACTGGGTGTTCTCGCGTCAGCGCTATTGGGGCGAGCCGATCCCGATGGTTTCTTGCCCGAAGTGCGGCTGGGTTCCGCTGCCAGAGCATCAACTGCCGCTGGTTTTGCCGCAGGTGGAGAGCTATGAGCCGACCGATGACGGCGAAAGCCCGCTGTCGAAGATGACCGACTGGGTCAACACCACCTGCCCGTGCTGCGGCGGGCCGGCCAAGCGCGAGACTGACACCATGCCGCAGTGGGCCGGTTCGTCGTGGTACTACCTGCGCTATATGGATCCGCACGACGACAACTTCCCGGTTTCCAAGGAAGCCGAGCAGTATTGGGGACCGGTTGACTGGTATAACGGCGGCATGGAGCACACGACGCTGCATCTGCTGTATTCCCGCTTCTGGCATAAGTTCTTGTATGATATCGGCGTTGTGCATACGAAAGAGCCGTATGCCAAGCGCACCAGCCACGGCATGATTCTGGGTCAGAATCCGCACTACGTCGGCAACGCAAAGACGGAAGAGGAGAAGCAGGCGCTCATCGCTAAGTATGGCAATCAGGCGCTCCGCCCGGCTGTCAAGATGTCAAAATCGCTCGGCAACGTGGTCAATCCTGATGACGTGGTCAAGGCGTATGGCGCAGATACAATGCGCCTTTATATCATGTTCATCGGTGACTTTGAAAAGGTTGCCACATGGTCGGACGAGGCAGTCAAGGGCTCAAAGCGCTTCCTTGACCGCTGCTGGAATCTGATGGACATGGCGGCCGACAACGATGCGGTGTCGGAAAAGAATGAGCCCATTATTCACAAGACGATTAAAAAGGTTACGCAGGATATTGACGAGCTCAAGATGAATACCGCTATAGCAGCGCTCATGACCATGGTCAACGAGTTCTACGCTAACGGCCTGAGCCGTGGCGATCTGGAGATGCTGATGCGGATGCTCAGCCCGTTTGCTCCGCATATGGTTGAGGAAATGTGGGAGCTGACCGGCTATGCCGCCAAGACCGGCAAGATGGCCATGCAGATGAGCTGGCCGGAGTATGACGAGAGCAAGACTGTTGCGTCCCATGTTGAAATGGCTGTGCAGGTGCTGGGCAAGCTCCGCGGTACGATAAACGTTCCGGTTGACAGCGAACAGGATTTTATCGTTGCCGAAGCGCTCAAGCAGGAAAAAGTGGCGCGCGCCGTGGACGGCAAGCAGATTGTCAAGGTCATTCTGGTCAAGAACAAGCTTGTGAACCTGATTGTAAAGTAAGCTCAGGTGCGGTATTGCGTTTTTGGCAAAAAGCGAGAAAAACTACTTGACAATTTACAGTCACCTGACTATAATAATCAAGCCGATTAGTGGCCCTGAAAGCGACCTGGATTGAGCCGGTTGCATCGGAGGGAGGGAAAACAATGTCTGAAGTTCGCGTCAAGGAAGGCGAGTCCTTGGAAAATGCGCTCAAGCGCTTCAAGCGTAGCTGTGCTAAGGCCGGCGTTATCGCTGAGGTTAAGAAGAGAGAGCATTATGTGAGCCCCAGCCTGAAGCGTAAGCAGAAGTCTGAAGCTGCTCGCAAGAACAGAAAGAAGTTCTATTGATTTCCCTCTGTAAATAACGAGCTGAAAAGGCACTCTGATTTCAGAGTGCCTTTTTGTTGCACATTAGTTATCGTCCTCGTCCCAGAGTGGAAATACCAGCGCGTTTTTGATGCCGAGCAACTGTGCAAGTGCCAGCTTCTTTTCGACGGTCTGCTGCGTGTCATACAGATGCAGCGATTGCCCGGGTGAAACCGGGGCACAATAGTTGCAGCAGAATGCGTCGGTATAAAGCCCACTGCGTTCACTGCGCAAAATCGCGCTGGCGGTGCGCGAAATCCGCTTCCCGCCGCCGGGCGGACAGGGGAGCGGATAGACGTCGCAAAATGGTGACACCAGAAACCACAGCCGTGCGCCATACGTTGCAATCGCTTCGGAAAGCTGCGCTTTCAGTGTATTACAGGTTATATGAGAGCAAACACAGACCGGATTTTCCGGATACTGCGCGGCAAGGGAGAGTGGGAGCAGCGTATTTGTCGAAATGGGCAGTGCCGACGGCAATGGCGTGTTGGGATAGTGGATGATCACACCGTCAAAGCTTACCTCCGGGAGCGTGCCGCGTGGTACAATTAAAATTTCGCCGGATGCCTTACCGTCCGGCAACTGGCCGACAACTGAAAAATAACCTTGCTCCTGCGCAGCCTGAGGCGGAAAACGATAGACGATCAATAGACAAACCACCTCCTCATATGGTATACTATCAGTAAAGTCTATGAAACCGCAGGTACCGTTATGTCTTTTCCGCTTTTTCCGGATCTTATTTTGAAGTCGCTTACTGATTTGACCCCGGACATGCTCCGCGCGCGCGGCGTGGAATTCCTGATGATGGATTTCGACAATACCATCGTTCCGTATACAACCGATGCACCGACCGACGAGATGCGGCAGTGGCTTGCAAACATGCAGGACTCCGGCATCCGCCTTTGCGTGGTGTCAAACAGCAAACGCCCGCGTGTAAAGGTATTCTGCGAAAAGTATGGCCTTAACTGCATTACGCACGCAAAAAAACCGTTTCAAAAAGGCATCCGCGAATGTCTGGCAACGTACCAGCTTCAGCCGCAGCAGGCGGCGCTGGTCGGCGACCAGATCTATACGGACGTGTTTGGCGCAAAAAGCGGGGGACTGACAGCAATATTGGTCAGCGCGATTCACAACCATACCGTCTGGCTGAAGCTGCGTCATGTGGCGGAGCTGCCGTTTATCGGCGGGGCACGGCTGAAAATTGCGCTGCGGAAAAAGAAACAGGCGCGCAGCGGCGGAAAAATTTGATTATTTTATCCGGATACCTTGAAAATCGCGCGTTCTTGTTGTAAAATTTAAAAAGCTTTTGTGTAGCATCAGTTGACAAGTGCACACGGATGCCGCGTGTCCTTGTCAGCTGGTGCTGGTTATGAAACTTATTTATTGGAGGAACTAGTATGGCTACCATTACTGCCGGTGATTTCAGAAACGGCAAAACGTTTGAGATGGACGGCAAAATCATGCAGGTCGTGGAATTCCAGCACGTCAAGCCCGGCAAGGGCGCTGCGTTTGTGCGCACCAAGATGAAAAACGTTGTGACCGGCGCTGTCACCGAAACTTCGTTCAACCCCACTGCAAAGTTTGAAGAAGCATTCATCGAGCGCAAGGACTATGAGTACAGCTACAACGATGGCGACCTGTACTACTTCATGGATCAGGAAACCTATGACATGCTGCCGCTGAACAAGGACGTTCTGGATGATTCGTTCCGCTTCATCAAGGAGAACACTCCCTGCAAGCTGATGAGCTACAAGGGCAACGTCTTTGGCGTTGAAACGCCCAACTTTGTTGAGCTCGAAGTCATTAAGGCTGATCCGGGTGTCAAGGGCGATACCGCTACAAACGTCACCAAGCCCGCTACGGTTGAGACCGGCGCTGAGATCAAGGTTCCGCTGTTCATCAACGAAGGCGACCGCATCCAGATCGACACCCGCACGGGCGAATATCTGGGTCGTGCAAAGGGCTAATTCACCGATAGGCTGATTTACAGCTGATGGAATATCCACCTGACGGACAGAAGGGAGAAAGCGCAATGACTCTTTCCGAAAAAGCAGCATACCTCAAGGGCTTGATGGACGGCATGAAGCTGGACACCGACAAGGACGAGAATAAGGTCTTGGCCGCGATTGTCGATATGCTTCAGGATGTGGCGGAAAACGTCACCGATCTTGGTGATGTGGTTGACACCATTTCTGATGAGCTGGACTGCATCGAAGAGGATCTTGACACCATCGACGAGTATTTGATGGATGATGAAGAGGACGAGGATTACGACGACGACTACGACGAGGATGAGGATGACGACGAGTATGACTTCGGCGACGACGAGGTTATCTACGAGGTCAAGTGCCCCACCTGCGGCGAAGTGATTAACATCGACGAGGAAATGCTGGACGAGGGCTCGACAACCTGCCCGAACTGCGGCGAAGAGCTGGAGTTTGACATGGACGAGTCGGAAGAGGACGAGTGATCGACGCTTCCTGATAATTAGCAAACGCACGGTACAATGTACCGTGCGTTTTAGTCTGTCAAAAAACCTTGTAGCGTTCCGCCGCGCCCGGCGCAGATTTACGCCGTTCAATGCGATGCCTGGCGTTACATCGTTTGAAGTGCTGCTGATTCGTGTTCGTTTATATAACTGACAAAATCCTGCTCAACAAGCGCATAATCAACCGATGATTGAAGCCGACCAAGCTGGTCTTTCCAAGAATCAATATTGGTTCGCACCTTGCGAAATCCAAGTGATTCGTAAACGTGCTGCGCTCTTGTGTTCGTCAAGTTGGTATCGAGAATAATTTTGGAATAGCCATTTCTGAACAGCCAACCAATCAGCATACTCAAAACCTTTCTGCCGACACCACGGTTCTGACAATCGGTTTCGCAGATCTTAATGCCAATTGTTGCCACGCCATCCGACACGCTGCGGTAATTACATTCACCGATCAAGCGGCCGCTTTCCTCAATGACCATAAAGCCTTTGGCGAGTCCTTTTACAACTTCATCCTCGGTCGTACCCAAGCCGTTGGGAAAGCCTGCGTGTGCCATCACAGCGCCATCATTCCACCAAGCAGCAAGCTGCTTTGCATCCGCAGCCTTGGCTTGACGGATCGTTAAGTTCCCATATTGTATCATAATTACTTTCTATTTTAGAATCAAGCGGCGATTCGGCAAATCGAATCGCCGCCCTTTTGTCAGTCTTGCATTAAGCGCCCTTTGCAAGCTGCTCCTTTACCTCCTGAAGCGCAGTTGCCAGCTGATCGGGGCAGGAGGTCTGTTTCATGCCGCAGCGGATACCGCCAAGACGGCTGATTACCTCGTCGATGTCCATACCCTGCACGAGACGGCTGATGCCCTGCAAATTGCCGTTGCAGCCGCCAACATATTCCACATGGGTCAGCTTGTTGTCATCTACGTCCAGAATAATCTTGCTGGAGCAGGTTCCTCGCGTTTTGTACTCGTAGTGCATTAAAGTTCCTCCTATGTCAGGTCACAAAGTGACGGGTTTACATAACTGATGAGATCGTCCGGTGCAAGCAGAATTTGACAGCCGCGGCAGCCGGCGGATACGCCGATTTCGTCAAACAGAATTGCTGTTTCGTCTATGAAAGTCGGAAATTTCTTTTTCATACCGATGGGACTGCATCCACCGCGCAAATAGCCGGTCAGCGGGAGAAGCTCCTTGACGTGAATCAGCTCGACCTTTTTATCGCCCGCGGCCTTGGCTGCTTTTTTTAAGTCCAGCTCACAGCAGACCGGAATACAGAACACCAGATAGCCGCATTTTTCTCCGCGTGCAACCAGCGTTTTGAATATTTGTTCGGCAGGCATTCCGATGGCCTCTGCAGCGTGTATGCCGCTGAGATCAGACTCGTCATAGTCGTATTCTGCGGTGCGGTAGGAAATTTTCGCCTGATCCAAAAGACGCATTACGTTGGTTTTTGTCATTGCAATCGCTCCTTTTTCGCCAGACATCATACCACATTTGCGCTGGGGTTGCAAGTTCGGCTTTTTTCTGCTACAATACGCCTGATTTTGGCTTAGGGAGGCAGAACAATGTCAATTGAAAAGGTACGTGCGTACTTTACGTCACTTGGAATTGCAGATCGGATTCAGGAGTTTGACGTATCCAGCGCCACGGTAGAGCTTGCGGCACAGGCGCTTTCGGTTGATGATGCGCGGATTGCAAAGACGCTGTCATTCCTGACCGACGAGAAGTGTATTCTGATTGTCGCGGCGGGTGACGCGCGCATCGACAATAAAAAATACAAGGCGCGCTTTGGTGTCAAGGCAAAGATGCTGCCGCATGACGATGTGCCGGAGAAAATCGGTCATGCGGTTGGTGGTGTGTGTCCATTTGCGGTAAACGACGGCGTGGAGGTCTGGCTGGATGAATCGCTCAGACGATTTGAGACGGTTTTTCCTGCCTGCGGCAGTGGGAACAGCGCCATTGAACTGACGATCCCGGAGCTGGAGCAGTATTCCAATTGCAGCGGCTGGGTTGACGTGTGCAAGGACTGGCAGACGGAAAGCTAATTGTCTTATCCGCCCATCCGGGCGGATGTTTTTCGACTTTTTGCAAATACTACCCTCTGAAAACGCTTTCGGAGGGGTTATTATGGCAGAGGAAAAGCAGGAAACACGCGCACAGGCGGAGCAGCAGTTGGTTGACCTGGGCGCATCTACAACGCGCTCAAGCAGAGGAAATATCTACACACTGACGATTATCGGCCAGATTGAGGGACATCAGGCGCTGCCGGAGAACGTCAAGACAACAAAGTATGAACATGTGATTCCACTGCTTGCTGCGGTGGAGGAGCGTGAGGAGATTGACGGCCTTTTGCTGCTGCTCAACACAGTGGGCGGTGATATTGAAGCGGGGCTTGCAATTGCGGAGCTGATTGCCGGGATGAAAAAGCCGACGGTATCCCTTGTGCTTGGCGGCGGTCATTCTATCGGCATTCCGCTTGCCGTATCTGCCAAAACGTGCATGATTGTTCCCACGGCCAGTATGACGGTGCATCCCGTGCGCATGACCGGGCTTGTGGTTGGCGCGCCGCAGACGTATGCCTATTTTAACCGCATTCAGGAGCAGATCGTCGATTTTGTCACGGCCAACAGCAAGATTTCTCGAGAGAGCTTCTTGCAGTATATGATGGCGACGGACGAGCTGGCTACCGACGTTGGCACGGTGATCTACGGCAGGGAAGCGGTGCAGTGCGGACTGATGGACCGGCTTGGAAGCCTGAGCGACGCGCTGGAAGCGCTGCACCGACAAATCGCAAAAAAGCGAAAGCAGTCGGAACAAAAACAGGCATCCCGCTAAAATGGATGGAAATATCCGCCGAGTTGTGATAATATAGTATCATGTCCGGCTGCGGCCTTGCCGCGCCTGATAGATTTTTTGCTCGGAGGGTCGGATATGACCTATTGGACCGCGATTCTTCTGGGTCTGGTGCAGGGAGCGGCAGAATTTCTGCCAGTCTCCAGCTCCGGACACCTGTCCATATTACAAAACTTCCTGCATATCGGTTTGCCGGAGGATCAGCTGCTGTTTGATGTGCTGCTCCATCTGGGGACGCTTGCGGCAGTCATTCTGGCATTTTGGAATGACGTGCGCACGCTTTTTTCAGAGGGACTTTGCATGGTGCACCTGAGAAAGCTGCGTCGCGGGCAAAAGCCCGATCGGTTGAAACGCCGGATGATTCTGTTTATCATTTTGGGGACACTTCCGCTGCTGGCAGTGGTATTTATCAAGGATGCTGTGGAGTCACTTTACAGCAACACGTTCTTCATCGGCTTTGCATTTATCCTGACAGGCGTGCTGCTGTTTGCAGCAGACCGAATGGGGCACGGCAATAAGAATGAAAAAAGTGCCACGCTCGGCGATATTCTGATTGTAGGACTTGCACAGGCGGTTGCCGTTACGCCGGGGCTTTCGCGCTCGGGTACGACAATTTCGGTTGGAATGTTGCGCGGCTTTGACCGCAGCTTTGCAGTGCGATTTTCGTTTTTGCTCTCTTTCCCGGCAGTGCTTGGAGCAAACATCCTGACGCTGATTGATGCGGTGCAGGCAGGCGTGAACGCGTCGCTGCTGCCGATGTATCTTGCAGGTGTGGCGGCGGCGTTTGTCTCTGGCTATGTGTCCATCTATCTTCTTCGGATGTTGGTGCAGCGCGGGCGCTTCGGCGGCTTTGCGTATTACTGCTGGGGCGCGGGACTTGTGACATTGATTCTTTCATTGGTAGCGTGAGGTAATTGATCATGGCGGGAAAAAGAGAAACAAAATCAACAGCCGCGGGCAAAGCGGCAAAAAATACCGCCGGCGGAAAGAAAAAGACAGGCGGTGCGCGCGCGGCAAAACAGCAGACGCCGGTTCGGCGTGAGGTCGGTGCGGTAGTGTGCCTGTTCCTCGGTGTGTTTACGGTGCTTTGCTGCTTTCGTGTGAATGCTGCGTTCTTGAACTTCATGTCAGCACTGTTCAAAGGGCTGATTGGTTCTGGATTTTACATACTGCCGTTTTCGTTTTTGCTGAGCTTCGTGATTTTGCTGCTGCATGATGGCAGACCGGTGCGACTGCGCGTGACATGCGCGTTTTTGATGGCGCTGACCAGTGGTTCACTGGTACATCTGGTAGGTGACCAGATGAGCGCTGACTGGTCGTTTGCCATGATCGGCGAGCTCTGGGACAGCGGCGTGGCGCTTCAATCCGGCGGTCTGCTGGCAGGCTTTCTGGCGCAGCTGCTGGAGCTGATTATCAGCCGCGTTGGAGCGGTAATTTTACTGCTTTGCGCATTGAGCATGGAGCTGATTACAGCGCTCAATATGACCATCGGCGGGATTATCACGGCGATTAAGAATCGCCCGCGTGTAGAGTATGATGAGCCAAAGCGCGAGCATCCTGACCCCGCCGAGGTACTGGTCAACCATGTGGCGCAAAAGCACATTAAACACGAAGAACGCCGCCGCAGCAGCCGCGTCAGCGATTTTGATCTGCCGGTGGACGAGCCGCCGCTGAAAGCAGCGGGGAAGCGCAAAAAAATAGAAGAGCAGCCGACAGAGGAACGGCAGATTGTCTCGCCTGACCAGTTTTTGCTGGAGAAACGGCAGGCGGCGCGCCGCGCGCAGGATGCGCAGCAGCCGGAGGCTTCGACTGACGATGCGGCAGAACGGCAGGAAGATGAGCAGCGGCTTGATTCGTTGATTGCGCAGGCAGAGCCTGCCGCGCCGGTTGTATCGCTTCCACCAAAGCAGGCGCTTCCGCATGAATTTCCGCCGCTGGTGTTGGAAAAACAGCCATCTGTGTCTGCGCCCGCGCCGGAAAAGAAGCTGGAGCGCACAGCTGCGTCGGAGACGTCCGAAATGGAGCTTCCACCGCTGGAAATTCCGGAGGATAAGCCGCTGAAAAAGGAAGAAGTTCATCAGGAGGCGGCGAAGATTGCGCAGGAAATCGGCGAAGCGGAGCAGCTGGCCATCTATCAGTATCCGCCCGTGGAGCTTTTACGCTCGGGTGACGGCAAAACCGTGGACGGCACGGAGGAAATGCGCCAGAATGCAGAACGGCTGAACGACACGCTTTCCAGCTTTGGCATCGAGGCACAGATCATCAATGTCACGCGCGGACCTACGGTCACGCGCTATGAGCTGGAGCTCAACCGCGGCATCAAGCTTTCCAAGGTGACGAACCTCGCGGATGATATTGCGCTGAGTCTTGGCTCAACCGGCGTCCGCATTGCGGCCATTCCGGATAAAATTTCAGTGGTTGGCATCGAAGTGCCAAACCGCGCGGTATCAACGGTTCTGGCGCGCGATGTAATCGACTCGCCGGAATTCCGCAACAGCAAATCGCGCATCTCCTTTGCCGTAGGCAAGGACATCGGTGGCAAGTGCATCATCGGCAACATTGCAAAGCTGCCGCATATGCTCATTGCCGGTACAACCGGCTCTGGTAAATCGGTCTGTATGAACAGCCTGATTATCTCGCTTTTGTATAAGGCAAAGCCCGACGAGGTCAAGCTTATTATGGTTGACCCGAAGATGGTTGAGCTTGGCGTATATAACGGTATTCCACATCTGCTTATCCCGGTAGTCACTGACCCGAAAAAGGCCGCTGGTGCGCTCCAGTGGGCTGTTACGGAGATGATGCGCCGCTACCGTATGATGGCGGACGCAGGTGTGCGCGATCTTGACTCGTTCAACAAGATTGCCGCAAATTCGGATGAGCTGGAAACGATGCCGCAGATCGTGGTTGTGATTGACGAGCTGGCAGACCTGATGCTGGTTGCGGCGAAAGAAGTAGAAGAGTCGATCTGCCGCGTGGCGCAGATGGGTCGTGCGGCGGGCATTCACCTTGTGATTGCAACGCAGCGTCCGTCGGCCGATGTCATCACCGGCCTGATGAAAGCAAATATTCCGTCGCGCATTGCATTTGCGGTTGCATCAGCGATGGAGTCACGCATCATTCTCGACACTGCCGGTGCGGAAAAGCTGGTGGGCAAGGGCGATATGCTCTACGCGCCTCTTGGCGAGGGCAAGCCCAAGCGTGTACAAGGCTGCTTCATCACCGACGACGAGGTTCAAAGCGTTGTGGACTTCATCAAAAAGAGCGGCTCGGCGGAATACTCTGCGGATATCATCAGTGAGATCGACAAGAAAGCCGAACAGAGCGGAAAGGGGAGCGGCGGCGGTTCGACTGCGGTTGCGGCCGATGCGCCCGAAAGCGACGGCGACGAGATGACACCCGATGCAGTAGAGGTTCTGCTGGAAACGGGACAGGCATCTGTCTCCATGCTCCAGCGGCGGCTGAAGCTCGGCTATGCGCGTGCGGCGCGGATCATGGACGAGCTTGAGGAAAAGGGCGTTGTCGGCCCGTTTGAGGGCTCAAAGCCGCGCCAGCTGCTTATCACACGTGAGCAGTGGGAGCAGATGAAAAATGGTGCGCCGTCGGATTTGAATCCGCCCGTGGAGGAAGAAATTCCGTAAGCCGATTGCAGTAAATCCCGGGAAACCGGTATTTATAGAAGTGTGCGAACGCACAAAAAATAGCATTGCATCCGGACGTATGTGCCGGAGCGACAGCTGGAGGTATGACAAATGAAAAACCATGAGAAAATCAAACAACTGACCACGCTTGCGCTGCTGACTGCAATTGTTGTTGTATTGCAGCTTGTTGGCTCAAGCTTCCGCATCGGGCCGATCCCATTTTCGTTGGTGCTGGTACCGATCGTAGTGGGCGCAATTGTTCTGGGACCGGGCGCGGGTGCAATCCTTGGAACGGTGTTTGGCGTGATTGTGCTTTGGGGCGGCATTGGCGGCGCGGACGTGTTTACGGGAACGCTGTGGGCGGTCAGCCCGTTCTGGACAGCGTTGACGTGTCTTGCAAAGGGCGCGCTCTGCGGCGCGGTTGCCGGATGGGTGTATCATGCGTTGGAAGAAAAGGTGACGGTTGGCTGCATTGCGGCAGCAGTTGTCTGCCCAATTGTCAACACCGGTGTTTTCGCACTGTCGATGCTGACGGTGCTGCATAACGGCCTTGTCCGCTGCACCGAGCAGTTTGAGTGGGCAGGTGAGGCGGTTACGTTCCTGTTTGTTGGTGTAATCGGCATGAACTTCTTTGTAGAGCTTGGCATCAACGCCGTGCTCAGCGCAGCCATTGCAAGAATTGTAAAGGCTGTATTTAAAAAGCAATAAGATTATCCCCGTCCGTTCTGCCGGAAAACGACAGAACGGACGGCTTTTTTATTGCATGCAACGTGTGAAAATGTTGGTTTGTGTTGGATCGCGAATGCTGGCACGCAACAATTTTGCGCATTTTCGCGTAAAATGACGGATTCATACGTGTTTGCCGCGTTTTAGAAACGGGAAAAGACGGAAAATTGGCGGAATGAAAATGGAAAATGACGTTGACATTGGAATGTGAATGCGATAAAATACAGGTAAATCCAAAAGAATTCAACATAATCCAATTCTTATTTTTATAAGGATTCCGCCTGGTTTGGCGGGTATTTTGGAAAGGAAGGTCAAACATGAAAACGAAAGCCGTTCGCATCCATGGCAAAATGGATCTGAGACTTGAGGAGATTGAGCTCCCGCAGGTTGGTCCGGACGACGTCCAGGTCAAGATCATCTCCGACTCTATCTGCATGAGCACCTACAAGGCTGCGGTTGAGGGCGAAGAGCATAAGCGCGTGCCCAACGACGTTGCCGAGCATCCCACCATTGTCGGCCATGAGTTCTGCGGCGTGATCACCGAGGTCGGTGAGAACTGGAAGAACAAGTATAAGGTCGGTCAGGGCTTTGCCATTCAGCCTGCCCACTTCTATAAG
>CAKTUT010000034.1 GCA_934621665.1 uncultured Oscillospiraceae bacterium
CCACCACAGCTGGCGGGAGATGCACCAGTCATGGACATTTTCCATCCAGTTGTTATAAATCTTCGTGAAGCGGTCGGGTACGAAGCGGATTCTGCCATCCTTGACAACTGCCAGCGCTTCCTTTGCCAGCGGCTCCATCTTGACGAACCACTGCGCGGAAATCAGCGGTTCTACGTCGTTGTGGCAGCGGTAGCAGGTGCCAACGTTGTGGGAATAGGGCTCGGTCTTGACCAGGTAGCCCTGCGCCTCCAGATCGGCCACAATCGCCTTACGGCACTCGTAGCGATCCATACCCTGATACTTGCCGCCGTTTTCGTTGATCGTACCGTCGTCATTGAGCACGCGGATAACCGGCAGATTGTGCCGCAGACCAACCTCAAAGTCATTGGGGTCATGTGCCGGTGTCATCTTGACCGCGCCCGTGCCAAAGCCAATTTCGCAGTACTCGTCGCCCACAATCGGAATCTCGCGGTCAACCAGCGGCAGAATGCACGTCTTGCCGATCAGGTGCTTGAACTTCTCGTCCTCGGGGTTGACGGCAACACCGGTATCACCCAGCATGGTCTCGGGACGCGTGGTGGCAATAACAATATCGCCCGAGCCGTCGGCCAGCGGATAACGGACATACCACAGATGGCCGGGCTTATCCACATACTCAACCTCCGCGTCAGACAGCGCCGTGACGCAGTGCGGACACCAGTTGATGATGCGGCTGCCCTTGTAAATCAGGCCCTTTTCATACAGCTCACAGAACGTCTCGCGCACGGCCTTGGAGCAGCCGTCGTCCAGCGTAAAGCGGCTGCGCGACCAGTCGCAGCTGACGCCAAGCTTTTTCTGCTGCTCCACGATGCGGCTTCCGTATTTCTCTTTCCATGCCCACACGCGCTCAAGGAACTTTTCACGGCCAAGATCATAGCGCGTCAAGCCCTCTTTCGTGCGAAGCTCCTCCTCCACCTTGATCTGCGTGGCAATGCCTGCATGATCCGTGCCGGGAAGCCACAGGGCGCTGTAGCCCTCCATGCGCTTGTAGCGCGTCAGGATATCCTGAAGCGTGGAGTCCAGCGCATGACCCATGTGCAGCTGGCCCGTGACGTTGGGTGGCGGCATAACGATGGAGTACGGCTTCTTGCCGGGATCAACCTCTGCGCGGAAGCAGTTGTTGTCCATCCACATCTGGTAGATCTGACCCTCGACCAGTTTCGGGTCATACTGTTTGGGAAGTTCTTTTCTCATAATGTTTCTCCTGTTGTCGTATCTGACGGGTTGTCAGTTGTTTCTTCGTTCTTTTCGTCCGTGCCCCACGGGATTACCTCGCCTGGGCAGCCCGCGCGGGCAGTGATATCGTCAAAAAAGCTTAACGCGCTGCCCTGCTCCAGATCTTTCTTTTGCAGCACCACACCTGACTGTCCATAGCTGATAAACCACATATGCTCGGTCTCTGCAATCGAGTGCAGCTGTGCGTAGTCCACATCCGCAGTTTTGCTGCGCGTGGAGACAGTCATATTTTCATCTGTAAAGCGCACATGCAGATCCTTTGCAAAATCCGTTTTGCGCAGCGCAATCAGAAGTTTTTCCGCCGTCTGCCTTGCGCGTGCGCTGGCAGCGGGCTTTGCGTCGGGATTTGCCGTCCGCATCACCATCAGTCCTGCACCCAGCAGTAAAAAGCCCGCGATCTGCAGCAGCTTGGAACGCTGCTGCATCGTGGTGACATAAAGCAGCATCAGTCCGCCCAGCACCATAACCGCAATGCCAAGGATTTTCCGCACCTTACACGCCTGCGCCGACGGCGCTTTCATAGCGTCTTGTTTTTTTGCCGCGCCGCGCCTTTTCATGGACATCGCGCCGCGCGCGTCAAGCGCCAGCGCCAGCTCCTCGTCCAGCGCGGGCTCGTCATAGCTGCTGACAGAAAATACATATTCCATCGCACTTGCTCCTCTCCCGGTTTTAAAAAAATCGCCCCGAGCGCATGCTCAGGGCGAAGTCTCCTCCGTGGTACCACCTGAAGTTCCCGCGTATGCGGACACTTGGTCTCTGTAACGGGAGAACCCGGCGCGGCCTAATGTGGAAAATCCGGTTCAGCCTGCGGCTCAGAGGCGACGTTCCATACCGTTGGGGGAAAGCTTGCACCAGCCGCTTTCTCTCTTGACCCCTTGGGAATGTACTCTTCCTCATCCTTGCCGTTTGAATATGAAAATGGACAGGGATATGGTATCTGAAATTTTGGAAATTGTCAAGCGCGCTTACACATCCTCAATGATGGGAGAGGGCTTGGCCGCCTGCGGATTGACCAGCGAGCGGAACTTTGCGCGCGACTCGCGTACCTCGCTCAGGGACTGGGCGATGGCGTCCTCGGTGCGCTTCATGGCGTCGTCGACATAGTCGTTGGTGACCTGACGCAGCTCCTTGATCTTCTGCTGCGCGGCCTTAATCATCTCGTTCGCCTGCTGCTCGGCCTGCTGATAGACCTCCTCGCGGCTGATCATCTGCTTGGCGCGCTGCTCGGCCTGCTTCAGAATATTTTCGGCCTCGCGTTTGGCATTGGTAATGACCTCATTGCGGGATTCGACAATCGTCTTTGCCTGCTTCAGCTCGCCCGGGAGCTGATTGCTGATTTCGTCCAGAAGATCCAGCACCTTGTCGCGCTCAACCACGCACTTTTCCGCGCCCAGCGGCAGACTCCATGCGTCCTGAACCATCTCATACAGGGTCGTGATGATTTCTTCAATTCCGTTTGCCATATTGTGTCCTCCTTAATGTTGCTCAGCCATCCGAGCCTTAAAGTCCGGAATGATCTCGCGGGGCAAAAAATCGTCCAACGGTACGTCATAGCGCGCCATTTCCTTGACCGCGCTGGAGCTGAGATACATGAACTGGTGCTCAGCCGTCAGAAACATGGTATCCAGTCCCGGGTTGAGCTTGTGATTGATGAGCGCCATCTGGAACTCGCGTTCAAAATCGGATACCGCACGCAGTCCCTTGATGACGATGCTGCTGTTTTTTTCTCGGGCAAAATCTGCCAGAAGCTTGTCGGAAAATTCCACTTCAACATTTTCCAGATCGCCTGTGACGCGCCGGATCATCTCCACGCGCTCGTCGGGCGAAAACATGGGGCTTTTGTTGCCGTTTACCATGACGCACACGACAAGGCGGTCAAAGCTCTTTGATGCGCGGCGGATGATATTGAGGTGACCGTTCGTCACCGGGTCAAAGCTGCCGGGATAAATTGCTGTTCTCATACGATACTCTCCGGCACGCTCTTGCGGTACAGTGCGACTGCCGCGCGCCCATAGTGATACGCCCGCTCCCGCCGCAGCCGTCCAAACGTCTCAGGAAGCTGCTTTTCCACGGGGTGTTCGCAGATTATTATACCACTATCCGACAAAATGTCAATTTCCGATATCAAAAACATGGCATTTTCCAGGAATTTTTCCGCATACGGCGGGTCTAAAAAGACCAGATCAAACGTCTGTCGGCATGTTTTCAGATACGTTTGAAAATCTGACCGCACAATCTGTGCCCGCTCAAGCAGCCGCGTCTTTGTCAGATTCTCGCGCACAATATCGCACGCGTCGCGCCGCATGTCCACAAACACAGCGCTTTTTGCGCCGCGGCTGAGCGCTTCAATACCAAGCTGCCCCGAACCAGCAAACAGATCGAGTGCCCGCCGCCCCTCCACCTCAAACTGGATGGCGGAAAAAAGTCCCTCCTTGACCTGATCGAGCGTGGGACGCGTGTCCATTCCCTTTGGTGCGCGCAGCGGCACGCCGCGTGCGCTGCCGGTGATTACTCGCATGGCGCTTCCTCCTCTTGTTCCTCGCTGTGGAAATACTGCCAGACCGTCTCTGCTGCCTTGTCGGGCAGGATCTCGCGCAGCTGCGACAGCTCGGCGTTGCGGATGCCGGAAACGGATTTGAACTTCTTTAAAAGAAGCTCTCTGCGCTTTGGTCCTACGCCTTCAATTTTTTCAAGCTGAGACGCCTGCATCCGCTTGCTTCGCAGCAGGCGGTGATACTGGATGGCAAAGCGGTGAACCTCCTCCTGTATTGTGCCGATAAAGGCAAACACCGCAGGATTGGTCGAAATGCTGATTTCGTGACCGTCAGGCGTGACCAGCGCGCGCGTGCGGTGGCGGTTATCCTTAACCATGCCAAACGTGGGCACATGGATGCCCATCTTATCCAGCTCGTCCACCACAACGTTTGCGTGCTCCACGCCGCCGTCGATCAAAAGCGCGTCCGGCATCGCATCAAAGCCCGCGTCGCCGTTTTGATAATGCGCAAAACGGCGGTGCAGCACCTGCCGCATAGACGCGTAGTCGTCCTGATCGGTGAGCCCCTCGATTTTAAAGCGCTTATAGTCTTTTTTGCTGGCGCGGCCATCTACAAACACCACCATCGACGCAACAATATCCGTTCCGGCGGTGTTGGAAATATCATAGCTCTCCAGCCGCGACGGCGGATTGGGAAGCGACAGCATCGACTGCAAAAGGTTCAAAACGCCCGCCGCACGCTCAGCGCGGGTGGTCACGCGCTCAGCCTCCTCACGCGCGTTCTTGCAGGCAAGCTCGACAAGCCTTACGCCGTTGCCGCGCTGCGGCATCCGGATACGCACCTTTTTCCCCAGATTCTGCTGCAAAAGCTGCGCAAACAGCTCCGCGTCCTCCATCTCGCACGGCAGCAGAATCTCGCGTGGCGCAGCGCCGCGCGCCAGATAATATTGCTTGACCAGCGCCGAAACAGCGTCCTCTTTTCGATCGGCCACGCCGAGAATCTCATAGTCCTTGTCAAGCAGATTTCCATCCACATAGTGCAGCACCGCAAAGCACGCCTTGGCCTCGCTCTGATAATAGCCGATCACATCGGTATTTGCCATCGTTCCGGCTGTGACGAGTTGGCGGTGTCCAAGCGATTCCACCGCGAGCAGCCGGTCGCGCAGCGCGGCGGCCTGCTCAAAGTCAAGCTCCTCCGCCGCCTGCTCCATCCGCGTGCGTAAAAGATCCGCAACCTCCTGATATTTTCCCTGAAGCATCCACACAGCCTGCTCCACTCTTTGATGATACTCCGCTGGGCTGCGTGAAAGCTGACACCATCCGTCGCAGTTATTCATGTGGTAGTTGAGGCATGGGCGCTCTTTTCCAAGGTCGCGCGGGAATTTTTTCCCGCAGCCCGGAAGCTTCAGCGTCAGCCGCAGCGTGTCGATCACATTCTGCGTCACATACCGCCCGCCATATGGACCAAAATACGACGCGCCGTCGTCCACGACCTTGCTTACCAGCTCAATCACCGGATATTCTTCCCGCAGATCGACGCGCAGATACGGATAGCCCTTGTCGTCTTTCAGCAGGATGTTGTATTTTGGCATATGGCGCTTGATCAGCGAGCATTCCAGCACCAGCGCCTCAAATTCGCTTGCCGCAACAATAACGTCAAAGTGGTCAATCTGTGAGACCATGCGCCGCGTTTTCGGCGTATGCGACGCCGTATTCTGAAAATACTGGCTGACGCGGTTTTTCAGTTTTTTCGCCTTGCCTACATAGATGATCGTTCCGCTCTTATCCTGCATCAGATAGACGCCCGGCTCAAGCGGCAGACTCAGTGCTTTTTCTTTCAGTTCGTCAAATGTCATTTTACACCGCCGCGACTGAAAAAGCCGCCTCAAAAACGCAAGGTTTTTGAGGCGGCCTCGGTTTCAGTTAGAAAATTTCTTTTACAAGCATATCCGTCAGGACCTTGACGGCCTCTTCCTCGTCCGGACCCTCCGCCAGAATGCTGACGCGCGTGCCCTTGGTGATGCCCATAGACAAAACGCCGAGCAGACTCTTGGCGTTGATCTTGCGATCCTCAACCTCGATCCAGATGCTGGACTTGAATTCGTTCGCTTTCTGAATGAAATAGGTTGCCTGCCGGTTGTAAAGGCCAGATTCACATTTGACAATAGATTGCTGCATGTACATAGACGACACTCCTTAACACATCGTGCTTACGCGAGGAATCCCCCAGAAATCGCGTCGCTGCCGCCAAAGCGGTGCTCCGCTTTACTTGCCTTTATTCTAGCAAAGATCGTGAAAAAGTCAACAAAAATATGTCAGCACCACGCTCCGGCGCGTCCTGATTGCACAGATTATTTCAGCTCCGCGATCGTCACACCGTTTTCACCCTCGCCATATGCGCCGATGCGGAACGATTTGACATACTTCGACCGCCGCAGCTCATCCTGCACCGCGCTGCGCAAAACGCCCGTGCCCTTGCCGTGGATGATGCGCACAGTCTGAAGCCCAGCCAGATACGCACTGTCAAGGAAATTGTCCAGCACCGGCAGCGCCTCATCCGACGCCATGCCGCGGGTGTCAAGCTCGCTCGACGCAGCGGCCTTGAGCTCGCGTACCTTACCGGTAATGACCTTTTTCGCGTTGCCTTTTGGCTGGTTCTCGCACAGGACAATCTCGTCTTTTCCGGCTGAGAGTTTCATAATCCCGGCTTGCAGCTGATATACGCCGTCCTTGCTGATGGCAAGCACCGTCGCCTTTGAACCGAACTTCAAAAGCTCTACCGTATCGCCCACGCGGATTTCGCGCGTAGCGGCGGGTCGCTCTGCCTTGCGCGGTGCGCCGGTCAGGCGCTGCTCGGCCTCGTTGAGGCTTCGCCGCAGCTCCGCCTGACGCTCGTTGGAGTTCTGCACGTCCGCCGAATCGCGCATCTGCTTGCGCAGCTGCTTGAGCTCGTCATACACCTGATTGGCTGTGCGGCGCGCGTCGTCGATGATATACTGCGCTTCCTTGCGCGCCTGCTGCGCCGCCTTTTCCTTTTGCTCGCGGATTTCGTTATAATACGCTTCCGACTGCTTTTTCTGCTTTTCCGTTTCCAGCCGCAGACGCTCTGCCTCGGCGCGCGCCTGCTCCATCTGCTGGCGCTGTGCCTCCAGCTGGCTGAGCACATCCTCAAAGTTCGTATCGTTCGCGCTCATCATGCTTCTGGCGTTCTCGATGATGTCCTCCGGCAGGCCAAGTCTGCGTGAAATGGCAAACGCGTTTGACTTACCCGGCACGCCGATGAGCAGCCGGTACGTGGGCCGCAGCGTCTGCACGTCAAACTCACACGACGCGTTTATAACGCCATCGGTACGCATAGCGTAGAGCTTGAGCTCGGCGTAGTGCGTGGTGGCGGCCACCTTTGCGCCGCACTTGCGGCAGAACTCAATCAGCGCCACAGCCAGCGCCGCGCCCTCCGCGGGATCTGTGCCCGCGCCAAGCTCGTCAAGCAGTACCAGCGACTCATGGTCGCAGACCGCGACGATGTCCACAATGTTTTTCATATGCGCCGAGAAAGTGGAAAGCGACTGCTCAATCGACTGCTCGTCGCCAATATCAGCCAGCACCAGCGGGAACATGGAGACATAGCTTCCATCGTCCGCCGGGATATGCATACCGCATTCGGCCATCAGCGTCAAAAGGCCGATGGTTTTCAGTGTGACAGTTTTACCGCCTGTATTCGGGCCGGTGATAATCAGCGTGTCAAAGTCGCTTCCAAGGCGCACCGAAATCGGCACGGCCTTTTGTGCATCAATCAGCGGATGACGCGCGCGCCTGAGCTCCAGCGTCCCATCCGTCCGAATCTCCGGCGCGACGGCGCGCATGGCAAACGACAGCTTTGCGCGCGCAAAGATGCAGTCCAGCTCCACAAGCACGCGGTAGTTCGTCTCAATATGCTCGCGGTAGTCCGCACACTCGGCTGAAAGCTCGGCCAGAATCCGCTCAATCTCCTTGCGCTCGGCAAGGAACAGCTCCCGCAGCTCGTTGTTTGCGTTTACTGACTGCATAGGCTCAATAAAATACGTGCTGCCCGATGAGGAAACGTCGTGCACCAGACCCGGCAGATCGTTTTTGCATTCACTCTTGACCGGCACAACAAAACGGTCAGAGCGGATGGTGATGATCGGCTCGCGCAGGATCTTCGCGTATGTAGGCGATGAGATGATTTTTTGCAGCGATTCGCGAATTTTCGCGCTCTGCTGACGGATCTTGCGGCGGATGGATGCAAGCTCGGAGCTTGCCGCGTCTGCCATCTCGTCCTTGCTGAGGATGCAGGCGTAAATTTTCTCTTCCAGATACTTGTTGGCCATCAGCTGGAAGAACCAGCTGTCAAGCACCG
The DNA here is from genome assembly GCA_934621665.1 of uncultured Oscillospiraceae bacterium. Taxonomy (GTDB): domain Bacteria; phylum Bacillota; class Clostridia; order Oscillospirales; family Oscillospiraceae; genus CAG-170. Next base: position 8,148 of record CAKTUT010000034.1, read on the forward strand.
TCGGCACGCTGTCGCCGTCGGCGTAATTTTTGACCATGCGCGCACTTTTCAGTGCCCCCGCCACACCCAGCAGCTCTTCCATACTGAGGCAGCCGCCGCGATCGGCGCGCGCAAGACTCGCGCCCATGTCCTTAAGGCCGCCAAGGCTCGGCGAGCCCTTGAGCGTAATGAGCTTACACGCCGCGCTTGTCTGCTCCTGAAGCGCGCGCGCCTCGTCAGCATCCTCCGCCGGAAGCACCGCGCGGCAGGCTTCCTTTGCCGCCTCGCTTCCCGCGTGCTCGGCCAAAAGTGCCAGAACCTTGTCAAATTCCAGCTTTTTTAGTGATTTTTCATATAACTCGTTCATATGTTCATCCTACAAAATCAGAGATTTATAAAAATCCAATGTGTAAAATCCGCGCTCCAGCTGCGTCACCAGATACGTCTCCGCCAGATCGCAGAGCTCCTTTCGCGCGCTTCCCTCCAGCCGGAACGAAAACAGCTTCTTTTTGTCGCACGTTATGATATAACGCATTGCGGCAAGCGTTCCCGCGCTCACCGGCAGGCGAAGTCCCGCTCCGGCGGCGCAGTGCGCGCACATCAGCACGCCGCCCGCCACGTCAAAGCGATCTGGCTGCGGATTTCCGCATACGCTGCATCCCGACACGTCCGGCATATAGCCGCTGATCGCGGCCAGCCGAAGCTCAAACGCCGCCTTGATCAAATCCGGCGGACAGCGCTTATGGCACAAGACGTAAAACGCGTTCAGCGTCAACGACAGCACCTCGGGGTTTGGAAGATTTTCCTGCGATAAAACCTCGGCCGCCTGTGCAAAATAGGACGCAAGCGCCAGACTTTCAATATCGCCGCGCAGTTCGGGAAACATCTGAAGCGGTGCAGCCTCGTTGACCGTGTGAAAGCCCTTGTTTTCAAATATCACAAATTCGGAATACGCCAGCAGCTGACACGCGCTTTTCAGCCGGCTGGAATTGCGCCGCACACCGCGCGCCTTTACGCTCATCAGCCCGTATTCCTTTGTCAGCAGCGTCAAAATCTGATCGGCATCCTGATAGTTGACCTGCCGGAGCACCAGCCCCTCGGTTTTCAGATACATAATGACTCCTTTTGCGCGGCGTCTATGCTGAAACGGGCGTCTGCTGCCGCATCGCGGACTTATACAGCAAATACGCCTCCGGCGCGCCGGTGTCCAGAAATATCTCCCAAAGCATTTCCGCATTCATCTTACAGTCCTCCCGCCGTATGGTCTTGCCGCCATGCGCGGCAGTCAGTTCATACTATGTAGGATGGTCGCAAAGCGGGATGCTATGCTGGAAGTTTCTGTGCCGCCGTGTTTTCTCTGCGGCATATTTTCATTAGGTGCTGCAAAAAGCCCCGGCGCAGCTGCGTCCGGGGCTTTCTCGTTGTTGTATGGATTCTCCGGCACGCGCTGTGCAGATTATACCATCAACCGGCATAAATGGCAAGCAGCCGCACCGGTTTACGCCGGTTTTATTCCGCTGCGTAATACTTGAGCGAATACAGCATCTTTGCAACCTCGGCGCGCGTGACGTTACCGATGGGGTTGAGCTTGCCGTTCGAGCCGCCGATAATCTTCATCTGCACCATGGCCGCCAGCGGCGTTTTTGCCCAAGAGGCAATCTTCCCCCTGTCACTGAATGCGTTCAGCCCGTCAAGATCGACACTGTCAGGAAGCGTCTGCGTGCGTGAGAGAATTGTCATGGCCTCCTGCCGGGAAATGGTTGAGGTTGGATTTGCAAGGAGCTTGCCGCCCGATGACGAGCCGCCCATATACTTAAGACTATAGGCCGCTTTCATCGCATCCAGCGCCCAGCTGTCAATTCTGGCCGCGTCGTCAAACGGCAGCTTCACGCTGCTGTAGTCGGACGTGTTGACGCCCAGATAGCGCATCAGCGCCACCACAAACTCCTGCCGCGTCATCGAATCATCCGGGCGGTAGCGCTGCTTGCCGTCGCTGCCGGCAGATCCCGCCAGAACGCCGGAGAAGTAGAGGTCATTGACAAAGTCCTTTGCCCAGTGGTTCTTCATATCAACAAACGGGTCAGACGGCGCAATCGTCACGTCGATGCTTGTCGTGGTCGAGCCGTAGGCCACCTGAATCGTACCGTTTTTTACGGCATTCGTCTCTATCGCCTTGAACGTGCCGTTTTCGTCAATCGTGCCGATATCGCCGCTGACGCTCCATGTAAAGCAGTTGTCCTGTGCCGCAACCGACAGGCCATGGTAGCTGGCCGTCGCTGTCAGCTCCGTCACCGAGCCGCCTGCAAGCGTTGCCTTAGAAAACGAGGCTTCTGTGCCCTGCCGCTTGACCGAGATGGACGTGACAGAATCCAGAATGGTATAGCGCACCATGCTGTTCAGGCTTCCGCTCTGTGCTTTTACCGTGACATACGGGCCAGACACGCTGCGCGTTTTGTCCACAACCAGAACGCCTTTTTCGTCGATTGTTCCGTTCTGCGCGCTGTATGTAACCGTCCCAGGCAGCTCCGCCGCCATATAATTGGCATCCGCCGCCTTTGTCGTGACGGTCAGCTTTGCGCCCGGCAGAACCGGCTGGTTCTCATAGGGATAGATATAAAGCCGCGAGGCGCTCTGCGCCGCTGTTGTCTTTCTGACAAGGAAGATAAAGTTTGCGCATGCGCGCAGACTGCCATCCTCCGGCCGGTTGACGGTCGCGTTGCCGCGATAGCCGGGGTACTGTGCGCCCGCCGCCGTAGAGCCGCCGCCGTCAAGGTTCAACGCATACCGACATCCCGCCTCGCGCATCCGGTCGGCAAGCTCTGCAAGCGTCAGTCCGGCGGAATTTGTGCCGCCGTCCGCGGTATAAAACAGGATTGAGCCGTCAGACATGATGCCGACCGCCGTCCGCGCAGCACTCTTTTTAGCCGAGTCCAGCGTAAATTCGCTGCTGACCGTGCCGTTGTCAATCAGAATATCACCGCCACCCACGGCATAGACGACATTTTCCCATCCGGCGTCAACCGCCGTTTCCACCGTCAGCTTGTCGCCCACCTTGAACGCTTTCATCGTGTCTACGGCGCTGGCATAGCTGCTGGTCTCCGCAATGCTCAGCACAAAGCCATCAGACGGGATATCGCAGGACTTTGTCTGATCCTTGATGCCCACAATTTCAAGCTCAATCGTGCTGTTCAGCCGCAGCTGCGCACGCTGCGTGCCGGTCGGCTTTAAAATCAGGTTATAGGAGTCAAGCGTGTTTTTGGTTCGTGTGTCATAATCCGACGAGTACAGTCCCACACCGTTTACCTGCGTCAGGACTTCGTTATAAAACAGCTCTGTCGAGCTGCTTCCGGCGCGCAATGTCACCTTGAGGTTCGGCTTTCCGATGACGGCCGTGCCGTTCGGATAAAAGCCGACCGCCGCCGCAGTGCCGCTGGTTCGCAGGACGCCGTCCGTAACCACCATGCCATAGGGCAGCCCGGTCGTCAGATCAAAAAACGCGCCGTTTATGCCCGCAACAATCGTCAGATCATTGGCCGTAACCTGCTTTGCAATCTCCGACATGGTGCTGCGGCCATAGAGCGTATCGCCATAGGCCACAATCGGATAGACGCTGGGGTCAGCACTGTTATAGACAAAATAGTTTTCCTGCACCGGGCGCGCCGTTCCCTTATCGTCAGTTACGGTACGCACACCGTTATACAGATCCACACGGTCTGACAGTGCAAGCCCGCGCGTCAGCTCCTGCCGGCCAAGCGTTGCCGAGGCAATGGAGCAGAGCAGCGCAGCGACTAAGGCCACCGTTAAGATTTGCAGTCCCTTTCGTTTCATATTATGTATTCCCACCTTGTCGATTTTTTGTTTTTTTCATGTTAACATAATCACGAAAAAAAGTAAATGGGTATTTCTCTCACTTCACACAGGCTTTTCATGTGCAGACGCACCTTGTACCGTATTTTTTCAAAAAAATGCAGCGTTTTTAGCACATTTTTCTTGACAATTGCAGCGGCTTCCTGTATGATAATCGAGCTGTAAAGGTTTAAGCCTTGTCAGAACGGAGGTGCGGCATGAAACAGGATGCTTTGGCCATGTCGCTTCTGTATGATTATTATGGAGATCTCCTGACCGAAAAGCAGCGCGCCTGCTTTGACCTATACTATAATCAGGATCTCTCCCTTAGCGAAATTGCCGAGGAGACCGGCGTCACGCGTCAGGGCGTGCGCGATACGCTTGTGCGCGCGGCGGCGCTGCTTGGCAATATGGAAGAAAAGACCGGCTGCATTGCCCGCGCGCAGCGCGCGCAGGCCGCCGTCCGCGAAATCTGTGCCGCCGCCGATGAGCTGGCAGCCGTCCCCGGCGCAGAGCTGCTGGCCGGGCGCATTCGCGCCGCGGCTGAACGCATAAAGGAGTAAGCTATGGCTTTTGAGGGTTTAACCGAAAAGCTGTCCGCAGCTTTCAAAAAGCTCCGCGGCAAGGGTCGACTGAGCGAGGCCGACGTCAAGGAATCCATGCGCGAGATTCGTCTGGCGCTTCTTGAGGCCGACGTCAGCTATAAGGTCGTCAAGGATTTCATCAAAAAAGTAACCGAACGCGCCGTCGGCGCTGACGTGCTGGAAAGCCTGACCCCGGCGCAGATGATCGTCAAGATCGTCAACGAAGAGCTCACCGCCCTCATGGGCAGCGACAACCAGAAAATCCACATGGCGTCTCAGCCGCCCACAATCATCATGATGGTCGGCCTGCAG